>NZ_JBEOXU010000100.1:0-23659 GCF_040296725.1 Streptomyces sp. NPDC002044 | reverse complement strand
GTCCTCGTACTCCGCGAGCGTGCGCTGGAGCCGCGCGGCCAGCTCCTGGAGCTGTGGCCAGGCCGGTCGCCCCCGCCCCCGGAATCACCGGCGGGCGGTGACCGTCTTCTCCACCGCGAAGAGTTCCTCCTCGACGTGGTCCAGCGCGAGCCGCAGCGCTCCGGTGGCCACGGCGGCCTCGCCGAGCAGGGACAGCGCCACCCGCGGCGGACGCAGGCAGTAGCGCTCCAGCTCCTGGCGCAGGGGCCCCAGCACCCCGTCCAGGCCGGCGGCCCAGCCGCCGACGACCACCAGCTCCGGATCCATCGCCAGGACCAGCGCCGCCACGTCGTGCACCAGCCGTTGCAGGAACCGCTCGACGGCGGCGACCGCCCGCTCGTCGCCCCGCCTGGCCATCGCGAAGACCTCCGCGACGGCGGGCTCGTCCAGCGGGTGCAACGGTTCGCCGGTGGTCGACAGCAGCTTCTCGGGCGTCACCTCGCGGCCCAGCAGGTGCAGGGCGCCGATCTCGCCGGCCGCCCCGCCGAAGCCGCGGTGCAGCCGTCCGCCGATCAGCGAGCCGGCGCCGGGGCTGAGGCCCGCCATCACGAACACCATGTCGTCGGTGTCCCGCGCGGCCCCCTTCCAGTGCTCGGCGACGGCGGCCGCGTTGGCGTCGTTCTCCACGTGCACCGGACACCGGAACGAGCGCCGCAGCCGCTCCCCGAGCGGCAGCCCGGTCCAGCCGGGCAGCGCGGTGCCCAGGCGGACGGTGCCGTCGGCCTCCACGATGCCCGGACTGCCGACCCCGACCGCCCGAAGGGAGTCCCGGGGCACGCCGGCCCGGCGCAGCAGGTCGGCGACGGCCGTCCGCACCCGCTCCAGCCGCTCGTCCGCGGTGGCCGCCTCGGCGACCTCCTTGGTTCCGGCGCCGATGATCCGCCCGTCCAGGCCGGACAGCAGCACCGCCACCCGGTGCGAGCCGATCTCGATGCCCAGAAGGTGGCCCGCCTCGGCACGGAACCGGTACCGGCGCGCCGGCCTGCCCTGTCTTCGCGCACCTTCCTCGGCGTCGGCCTCGACGACGAGCCCGGTCGCGATCAGACCCTCCACGACCCCTTCGACGGTCGGCCGGGAAAGCCCGGTCACCCGCGTGAGATCGGTGAGCGTCGGCGATTCGGCCGCGCGCAGTGCCCGCAACACCACGGCGGAGTTGATCCGCCGGAGCAGTGACGGGTCACCGCCGGTCAGCTGCCCCAACGTGTGTCCTCCCAGCTAGCGACCCTGTCAGGCGGATCGTACTGCGCACCCGCCACGGCGGCGAGAAGCAGCCCCCCATAGTCCGGAACCAGCCCCTCCCCAGCCAGGTGACAACCCGCGGGTCAGGACACCTAGCCCGGGGCGACGAACCCCGACTCGTACGCCATGATCACGGCCTGGGTCCGGTCCCGCGCCCCCAGCTTTGCCAGGATCGCGCTGACGTGTGACTTCACGGTCTCCGTCCCGACGATCAGCTCGGCGGCGATCTCCACGTTCGTCAGCCCCCGGGCCATCAGCCGCAGCACCGCCTCCTCCCGTTCGGTCAGGGCGGCCCGCGCCAGCGCCGTCCGAGCCTGGCGGTTCCCGTACTCGGCGGCCAGGGCCCGTACGGCCGCCGGGAAGAGCAGGGTGTCGCCCTCCGCCACCAGCCGTACCGCGTGCACGATCTCGGACGGCCGGGCCCGCTTCAGCAGGAACCCGTCGGCCCCCGCCCGCAGCGCCTGGTAGACGTACTCGTCGTTCTCGAAGGTGGTCACCACGAGAATCTTCGGCGGAGAGTCCACCGTGCGCAGGACGGCCCGTGTGGCCTCGATCCCGTCGAGCAGCGGCATCCGTACGTCCATGGCCACCACGTCCGGCCTCAACTGCCGTACGAGCGGGACGACCGAGGCCCCGTCGCCGGCCTCACCCACCACTTCGATGTCGGGCTGGGCCTCCAGGACGGCGCGCAGACCCGCACGCACCAGGGGTTCGTCGTCTACGAGCAGAACGGTAACCGGCATCCGGTCAGCGTATTCGCTCCAGCGGAAGCCGGGCGCGCACTCTCCAACCGCCCTCATACGGACCGGTCTCGGCCTCACCGCCGAGCAGCGAGGCCCGCTCCCGCATCCCGCGCAGACCGGACCCACCGCCCGTCGCGACGGCGGGCCGCTCCGGCAGCGGGTTCGTGACCTCCAGCACCAGCCGCTGCGGGGTCATGTCCACCCGCACCCGTACGGGCACGGGACCGCAGTGCCGCAGTACGTTGGTCAGCGCCTCCTGCAGGATGCGGTACCCCTCCCGGGTGACGGGTCCCGGCAACTTCTCCAGAGGTCCCGTCAGCCGGGCCTCCACCGCCGCGCCGGAGGCCCGGGCCGACTCCAGCAGCCGGTCCGCCTCCACCAGGGTCGGCCGCTGCGAGGGTGGCTGCGCCGACTCCCGCAGCACCAGCAGCACCCGCTCCAGGTCCTCCAGTGCCGCCCGGCCCGTTTCCTCGATCGCGCACAACGCCCGCTCCGTGAAGGCGGGGTCACCGGCGGCCCGCGCCGCTCCCGCCTGCACGACCGCCACCGTCAGGGCGTGCCCGATGGAGTCGTGCAGCTCCCGCGCGATGCGGGTCCGCTCCAACAGCCGCTCGGTGCGCGCCTCCAGCGCGCTGAGGCGCTCGGCCGCCGAAGGCCCGAGCAGCCGCCGGGCGAGCGCGGTGATCACCTCGCCGAGCAGGACGATCACGGAGAGAAGCACGACCAGCGGTACCGGTGCGAGCAGGGCGGCGGCCCAGCGCGGCGGGGTGAGCGGCAGCATCGCATCGTCCGACAGCGGCTGCCCGAGCGCGATCGTGACGAGTTCGACGGCCAGTACCGGCAGCGCGACCGTCGCGAACATGGCCGGACCCGCGACGAAGAGCCGCAGCTCCAGCCACAGCAGCGTCCGCCACCGGTCGTTCCACCCCGCGGACGCAGCGACGGCGATGCTGCCGCCCGGGGCGCCCCGATCGTGCGGGGTCAGCAGGAACTGCGCCTGCAGGCCCTCGGCCAGCCGCACCCACGGCAGGAACGCGAACGGTATGACGATCAGCAAAGGAGCCCACGGCCAGGCGGGATGGATGAAGACCCAGATGGCCAGGAGCAACAGGGGAACACAGAGGTGCAGCCAGCGTGAATAGGTCACCGGTCGCAACGGAGCCAGGAGCAGACGGTACATGTACTCATCGTGACAGCGTCCAGGTCACGAGCGTCTCCCCCACGTGGGGGAGACGGGACCCCCGCATGGGGGAGGGAAGGGGGAGGCGCGGCCGCGAGTCTTGAGTCATGAACCGCATCGAGATCCGCGAACTGACCAAGGACTACGGCACCACCCGTGTCGTGGACCACCTCACCTTCGACGTCCTGCCCGGTCGGGTGACCGGCTTCCTGGGACCCAACGGCGCCGGAAAATCCACGACGATGCGGCTGCTCCTGGGGCTCGTCCGGCCCACCGCCGGCACCGCCACCATCGGCGGCCGTCGCTTCACCGACCTTCACGACCCGCTGCGCCACGTGGGCGCCCTGCTCGATCCGCAGGCACCCCACGGTGGCCGCACCGCCCGCGATCACCTGCTCATCCTCGCCGCCGCCAACAGCGTCCCGGACGGGCGCGTGGACGCGGTGCTGGAGCAGTCCGGCATCGCCTCGGCGGCACGACGCAGGATCAAGACCTTCTCTCTGGGCATGCGCCAGCGCCTGGGCATAGCGGCCGCGTTGCTCGGGGACCCCGGAGTACTTCTGCTGGACGAGCCGACGAACGGTCTGGACCCGGAGGGCATCATCTGGATCCGCGACCTGATGCGCGCCCTCGCCGCCGAGGGCCGTACGGTCCTCGTCTCGAGCCATCTGATGTCGGAGACCGCGTCGTTCGCCGACCACCTGGTGGTGCTCGGCCAGGGAAAGCTGCTCGTCGACACCCCGACGGCGGAGTTCATCGACGCGCACAGCTCCCGCCGGGTGCGGCTGCGGACCTCCGACCCGGACCGGCTGCGCGCCGCCCTGGCGGGCCGCGGGTTCCGGCTGGTCCCCGCGCAGGACGGGCGGTGGACCGTCGACGGGATACACGCCGAGGCGGTCGGAGCCCTCGCGGCCGACGAAGGAGTTCCGTTGCTGGAACTCTCCGACGAGCGTGCCTCGCTGGAGCAGGCGTACCTCGGCCTTACCGCCGGCCGCGCCGAGTTCTCCGCTTCCGCGGCCTGACGTCCGCCGCCACCCGGCGCACCCCGCCGGTCCTGTCCCCCGAGCTCCCGTTTCCGTGGAGCTCCCATCCCCCGACCCTCACCGGAGTTCCCGACATGACCGCAGCAGCCATGCCCACCCCACCCGTTCTGCGCTCGGAATGGATCAAGATACGGTCCGCCCGCTCGATCCTCGGTTCCCTCATGGCCGTGTTCGGCGCCACCGCCGGCATCACCGCCCTCACCGCGGCGTCGATCGGCACCGCCGAGGAGGGGGCCATGGGAACGGATCCCCTGCTCGCCGCCTTCTACGGCATCAACTTCGGCCAGATAGCGGCCATCGCCTTCGGCGCCACCGCCCTCGCAGGGGAGTTCCGCAACGGCGCCTTGGCACTCTCGCTCACCGCGGTGCCCAACAGGACCCGGCTCTATCTGTCGAAGGTGCTGGTGGTCGCCGGACTCGGCTTCCTCGTCGGACAGGTCACCGGGCTCGTCACCTTCGTCTCCGGGCAGGCGTTCATGGGGGAGTACGCCCTCGGACTGGGCGACCCGGGCGCCCTGCGGGCGGTGTTCGGCAGCGGCGTCTACCTGATGCTGATGGCGCTGCTCTCGGCCGGCCTGACCGCACTGGTGCGCAGCGGCACCCTGGTGATGTGCCTGCTCATACCCTTCGTGCTGATCGTTCCCTTCGTGGTCGGCCAGGTCGTCGGCGGTGCGGGACGGTTCATGCCCGACCGGGCCGGACAAGCGGTGATGCGGATGAACGCGGAGGGATCGCTCGGCCCGTGGACCGGTCTCGCCGTCGCCGCCCTCTGGTCGGTCGGGGCCCTGACGGCGGGTTGGTTCGCGATGCGCCGGAGAGACGCGTGACACCAGGCCAGTTGTCAGTGCCGGCCGGGATACTGACGGCATGACCACGGCAGAGCACCTCGACACGATCGACCGGCTCCGGGGCCGGGAGTTCCCGGCGGAGCCGGTCGGGTCCGGCGGGCGGCGCAGCGGCCCGGGATACCACCTGGTGCAGGTCGGCCGGGCCGAGGACATCTGGGAGGACGGTGGCTCGGGGCGGGCCGCGGCGGCCGACCAGGTCACCGCCGAATACGGGGCGCTCGTCCAGGCCCTGGAAGCCCGGTGGGGGGAGGCCCAGCGATTCAGCGTGACATCGATCCGGCACAGGGGGATCGAGGGGGAGGCGATACCGGAGCCGTGGGCCGAGGTGAGCGGCACGACCGACCATGTGCACACGTGGCAGGTGGAGGGGCGGTGGCTCGTGGCCTACGCCGCCCTCTGGGACGGCGGTGAACCGTACGCGCTGATGGCGGGCGTCACGGTGGTCGACCCGCCGTAGCCCCGACGGGCGGCGGGGCCACGGCGGCGCGGGGATCAGACGTCGTCGGCGGACTCGGCGGACTCGGCGGACTCGGCGGCGGAACGCAGGCGGGCGTACTCCTGGGCCATGGACTCGGCGGTCCAGTGGGCGTTGAGGCCGCTCGGGTTCGGGAGAGCCCAGACGCGGGTGGAGCCGATGGTCCGCTCCTGCGGGCCGATCCGGGCCCGCCGTTCGCCGAAGGCGGTGCGGTAGGCGGTGACGCCGACGACCGCCAGCCACTGGGGGCGAAGCAGCTCCACCTTGGCCGTCAGGACGCGGCCGCCCTCGCGGAACTCCTCGGCGCTCAGCTCGTCGGCGCGGGCCGTGGCACGGGGCACGACGTTGGTGATGCCGAGGCGGTGGGCGAGCAGTTCCTCCTGCTCCGCGGGGGCGAAGCGGCGCGGGGTGAAGCCGGACAGGTGCAGGACCGGCCAGAAGCGGTTGCCGGGCCGGGCGAAGTGGTGGCCCGTCGCCGCGGAGAGGAGACCCGGGTTGATGCCGCAGAACAGCACACGAAGACCGCCCGCGACCACGTCCGGGAGGACGCGGTCACGGGCGGCGTCCAGCTCTTCGGGGGTCAGAGGATCGACCCCGGCGCGTATCCGGCGGCCTGCGGGTGCTGCTTGGCGATCGCCTCGATCCGCGAGACCACCACCGCGACCTGGTCGGCCGCGGCGCCGGTGAAGGAGAGCTTGTCGGCCATGAGGGCGTCGAGCTGGGCCCGGTCCAGCGGCATCCGGTCGTCGGCGGCCAGCTTGTCCAGCAGCTCGTTGCGCTCGGCACCCTGCTCGCGCATGGCGAGGGCCGAGGCCACCGCGTGCTCCTTGATGACCTCGTGGGCGGCCTCACGGCCCACCCCGGCCCGCACCGCGCCCATCAGGACCTTGGTGGTCGCGAGGAACGGCAGGTAGCGGTCCAGCTCGCGGGCGACGACGGCGGGAAAGGCCCCGAACTCGTCGAGAACCGTCAGGAAGGTCTCCAGCAGGCCGTCGAACGCGAAGAACGCGTCCGGGAGGGCGACCCGGCGGACCACGGAGCAGGAGACGTCGCCCTCGTTCCACTGGTCGCCGGCCAGCTCGCCGGTCATCGAGGCGTAGCCGCGCAGGATGACCATGAGGCCGTTCACGCGCTCGCAGGAGCGGGTGTTCATCTTGTGCGGCATGGCGGAGGAGCCGACCTGGCCGGGCTTGAAGCCCTCGGTGACCAGTTCGTGGCCGGCCATCAGGCGGATGGTCTTGGCGATCGACGAGGGCGCGGCGGCCAGCTGCACGAGGGCGGTGACCACGTCGTAGTCGAGCGAGCGCGGGTAGACCTGGCCCACCGAGGTGAAGGCGTGGGCGAAGCCGAGGTGGGCGGCGATCCGCTGCTCCAGGTCGGCGAGCTTCGCGGCGTCGCCGCCGAGCAGGTCGAGCATGTCCTGCGCGGTGCCGACCGGGCCCTTGATGCCCCGCAGCGGGTAGCGGCCCAGCAGGTCCTCGAGGCGGTCGTAGGCCACCAGCAGCTCGTCGGCGGCGGTGGCGAAGCGCTTGCCCAGCGTGGTCGCCTGGGCGGCCACGTTGTGGGAGCGGCCGGCCATGACCAGCTCGGCGTGCTCGCCGGCCAGCGTGCCGAGGCGGGTGAGCACGGCGACCGTGCGGTCCCGGGCCAGCTCCAGCGAGAGCCGGATCTGGAGCTGCTCGACGTTCTCGGTGAGGTCGCGGGAGGTCATGCCCTTGTGGACCTGCTCGTGACCGGCGAGGGCGTTGAACTCCTCGATCCGGGCCTTCACGTCGTGCCGGGTGACCTTCTCGCGCTCGGCGATGGAGGCCAGGTCGACCGTCTCCAGGACGCGCTCGTAGTCGGCGAGGGCCGCGTCGGGGACCTCGATGCCGAGGTCCTTCTGGGCGCGCAGCACGGCGAGCCACAGCCGCCGCTCCAGCGTCACCTTGTACTCGGGGGACCACAGGACGGCGAGCTCCGCGGAGGCGTAGCGGCCGGCCAGGACATTGGGGATGCGGGGCTTGGCTGTCACGTGGAGGGATTCTACTTGGGCCCCGGCTGTGCGTTTACGCAGGCAGGGGCACCACGGCGGATTGTGGCTTGCTACGAGAGCGGCGAGCCCTCGTAGGGCAGCAGGTCGGGGCGCTTGGCCGGGCGGCCGTCCCCGCTGGAGCGGCCGGTCAGCCGGCGGCCCACCCAGGGCAGCAGGTGCTGACGGGCGAACCGCAGGTCCTGGGACCGGCGCACCGTCCACCCCGGCGGCGCCGCCATCGGCAGCCCGGTGTGCCAGTCCTCCTCGGGAGGCAGGCCCAGTGTCTGCCAGACCGCCTCGGCGACCCGGCGGTGCCCCTCGGCCGTCAGGTGCAGCCGGTCGACGTCCCACATACGCGGGTCGCCGAGCGCGGGGGACCCGTACAGGTCGACCACCCGGGCCCCGTGCCGGGCGGCCAGCTCCTCGATGATGACGAAGAGCTCCTCCATCCGGGGCCGGAAGCGTTCCATCACCGGCCCGTTGCGTCCCGGCGAGCGCATCAGGACGAGCTGCCCGCAGGCGGGCGCGAGGAGTTCCACGGCGGACTCCAGGTGGGCCCGGACCCGGCCCATGTCGACCTTGGGGCGCAGCGTGTCGTTCAGGCCGCCGACCAGGGTCACCAGGTCGGCGCGCATGGCCGCGGCCGCCGGAGCCTGTTCCCCGGCGATCTGGCCGATCAGCTTCCCGCGGACCGCGAGGTTGGCGTAGCGGAAACCGGGCTCACGCGCCGCGAGGCGGGCGGCGAGCAGGTCGGCCCAGCCCCGGTAGGAGCCGTCCGGGAGCAGGTCGGACATGCCCTCGGTGAAGGAGTCGCCGACCGCGACGAAACTGGTGTAAGAGGCATTCATCTCCATGGCGGAGTGATGCTACCGCGCGGTACCCCCGCCCCGCAGGGCCGGGGGACCACACGCGCGGGCCGTTACGCGGAGGCCGGCCGGCCGAACAGCTCGCGCAGGACGTCCTCCATCGTCACGAGGCCCGTCATGGCGCCGTCCGGCCCGAGCACCGCTGCCAGATGGGTACGGCTGCGGCGCATCGCGGTGAGCACGTCGTCCAGCGGGGTCTCGGCCCGCACCTGGGCGATCTGCCGCAGCGCCGACACCGGAAACGGCTCGTCCCGCTCCTGCGCTTCCGCGTCCAGGGCATCCTTGACGTGCAGGTATCCCAGGATGCCGTGCTGGGCGTCGACCACCGGGAAGCGGGAGAACCCCGATCGGGCCGACAGCCGCTCCAGCCCGGAGGGGGTGATGCCCTCCCGCGCCGTGACCACCCGCCGAGCCGACAGCACCACGTCGGTCACCGGCCGGCGGCCCAGCTCCAGGGCGTCGTGCAGCCGCTCGCTCGCCCGGTCGTCCAGGAGCCCCGCGGCACTGGAGTCCTTGACCATCCGCGCCAGCTCGTCGTCCGAGAAGGTCGCCGCGACCTCGTCCTTGACCTCCACCCGCAGCAGACGCAGCAGCGCGTTGGCGAAGGCGTTGATCGTGAAGATCACCGGACGCAGCGCCCGGGTCACGGCCACCAGAGGCGGCCCCAGCAGCAGGGCGGTGCGCACCGGCTCGGACAGCGCCACGTTCTTCGGCAGCATCTCGCCGAAGAGCATGTGCAGGTACGTGGCCAGCGCCAGCGCCACCACGAAGGAGATCGCGTGCGTCAGCCCGGCCGGAACCCCGAGGAGGTCGAACACCGGGGTCAGCAGGTGCGCGATGGCCGGCTCGGCCACCACACCCAGCACCAGGGTGCACAGCGTGATGCCGAGCTGGGCCGCCGCCATCAGCGCCGACACGTGCTCCAGCCCCCACAGGACGGCGCGGGCCCGCCGGTCGCCCTGCTCGGCGAACGGCTCGATCTGGCTGCGCCGGACCGAGATCAGCGCGAACTCCGCGCCGACGAAGAACGCGTTGACGACCAGCGTCGCCAGCCCGATCAGCAGTTGGATGACGGTCATCGGGACTCCTCCCCGGCGTCGCGGCCGTCGATGACGGTGGGGCCCGGCGGCGCGTGCAGCAGCACCCGCGCCGCCCGCCGTCCGCCCGCGTCCACCACGTCGAGCCGCCAGCCGTCCAGCTCCATGCTGTCGCCGACCAGCGGGATGCGGCCCAGCTCGGTCGCCACCAGACCGGCGAGCGTCTCGTACGGGCCGTCCGGCACCCGCAGACCGATCCGCTGGAGCTGGTCGGTGCGCGCGGCGCCGTCGGCCGAGTAGAGCGGCCGGCCGGAGTCGTCGGTTCCGGCTGGTGCCAGGTCCGGGGTCTCGTGCGGGTCGTGCTCGTCGCGGACCTCGCCGACGACCTCCTCGACGATGTCCTCCAGCGTGGCCACGCCCGCCGTGCCGCCGTACTCGTCGATGACCACGGCCATCGTCTGGCGACCGGACAGCCGGTCCAGCAGCCGGTCCACGGTCAGCGACTCCGGTACGAGGAGCGGCTCGCGCAGCAGCGACGCCACCGGGTGGCGGTGGCGTTCCCCGGCGGGCAGCGCCAGCACGTCCTTGATGTGGACGGTGCCGACGACGGAGTCGAGGCTGCCCCGGTAGACGGGGAAGCGGGACAGGCCGGTGGCCAGCGTCGCGTTCGCCACGTCCTCCGCGGTCGTCTGCAGGTCCAGGGCGGTGACCTGGACCCGGGGGGTCATCACGTTCTCCGCCGTCAGATCGGCCAGGTTCAAGGTCCTCACGAACAGTTCCGCGGTGTCCTTCTCCAGGGCCCCCGCCTTCGCGGAGTGCCGGGCCAGCGCCACCAGCTCCTGCGGGGTCCGGGCCGAGGCCAGCTCCTCGGCCGGCTCCATCCCGAAGCGGCGCACCAGGTGGTTCGCCGTGCTGTTCAGATGGCTGATGAGGGGCCTGAAGGACCGGCTGAAGACCCGCTGCACCGTCGCCACCCGCTTGGCGACCGCCAGCGGCGAGGAGATCGCCCAGTTCTTGGGCACCAGCTCGCCGAACACCATCAGGACGACCGTGGACACCGCCGTGCCGAGGACCAGGGCCGTGGAGGACGCGGCGCCGGGCGACAACCCCATGGCCTCGAAGGGGCCCTGGAGCAGCGCGGAGATCGACGGCTTGGAGAGCATGCCGATCACCAGGCCGGTCACCGTGATGCCGAGCTGGGCGCCGGACAGCTGGAACGTCAGGGTCCTGACCGCGGCCAGTGCGCTGTCCGCGCCCCGCTCGCCGCGCTCGACGGCCCGTTCGAGCTCGCTGCGCTCGACGGTGGTCAGGGAGAACTCGGCCGCGACGAAGACACCGCAGGCAAGGCAGAGCAGCAGCGCCAGGACGAGCAGGAGCACTTCCGTCATCGGTCGATCACCTCCGTCCCATGATCGGCCAGGAGGAGGGGTGCCGCGCGGTGTCGCGGGGGGAAGTGTCGTGGACCGGAAGGCTCGCCCATGGGCGGACGCTCACACCTTTCGTTCGAGGGGGACCGGTTCGGGACCGGTTCCCCCACGGTAGAGGAAGGCCGACAGGAGTGGATCGTGGTTTCCGCGGAGCCCTGTCCGGGCCGGCGGGCCCGCGCAGGGAGGGCCCTCGTACCCGCCCCGGGGCGGTGTATCCCGCGGAGCGGAACTCACTGGCTGCCGGCGGGAGGCCGTGCTTGGCTCCCGGTCATGAACCAGCTGCGCATACGGGCCGCCGTGCCGGCCGACGCCGAGGACGTGCTCGCCTTCTGGAGGGAAGCGGCGGAGGGCACGTCGATCACCGACGACCTCGACGGCGTGCACCGGCTGATCGCGCGCGACCCGGACGCGCTGATCCTCGCGGAGTCCGGCGGACTCCTGGTGGGCTCCGTGGTGGCCGGGTACGACGGGTGGCGCTGTTCGCTGTACCGGCTGGCCGTGCTGCCCGCCCACCGCAGGCAGGGCATCGCGACGGCGCTGCTCGACGCGGCCGAACGGCGCTTCCGCGCCGTAGGGGGCCGACGCGGCGACGCGATGGTCCTGGAGGCGAACGGCCGGGCACGGGAGGCGTGGGCCGCGGCCGGCTACCACCGGCAGGACCGCTGGCGGCGCTGGGTGAAGCCGTTCGAGCCGGTACGGGATGCCGGGCGCGCCGCCGGCCCGGTCAGCTGACGCGGCGGGCCGAGCCGAGGACGCAGTACGAGGTGGGCAGGGCCGGGCCGCGCTCGGGGAGCCGGAAGGCGCGCTGCGAGACGATCCGGAAGCCCGCGGCCTCGATCGAGGCGAGCGGGTCGCGGGCCGTGTGGCAGCCCCCGAACAGGCGGGGCCAGACGGTCCGGTCGAGCGCCCGCTGGACGGCCGCCATACCGGGGCCGGGGGCCAGGCCGTGCTCGAAGAAGCGAAGCTCGGCGTCGGGGCGCAGGACGCGGTGCAGTTCGGTGAGGGCGCGGGGCAGGTCCCGTACGGTGCACAGCACCAGCGAGGCGACGGCGGCGTCGAAGGCCTCGCTCTTCACGGGCAGGGCCTCGGCGGCGCCCGGTACGACGTCCACCGGCACCTCGACGTGCTGGGCGGCGGCGGATGCGAGCCGGCGCAGGGTGCGCTCCGGTTCCACGGCGACGACCTCGGACACGGCGCGCGGGTAGTGCGCGAAGTTCAGGCCGTTGCCGGCGCCGATCTCGATGACGCGGCCGGACACGCCGTGCAGCAGCTCGCGCCGCAGGGGGGCGATGCCGGCGCGGGTCTCGGCGGTGGTGCTCGCGCGGGCGTAGAACCGCGCGAAGAGGGGGTGGTGGACCGGGTCGTGGGGCGGTGCCGGTGCCGGGCTACGGCGGGGCGTGGGCATGAGGGGCCTCCGGGGCGGTGGCGGTGCCGGTACTTCCAGGGTGCCCGGTCGGCGGGGCCTCATCCCTGCCGGTGCCCGCCGGGGGCCGCGCGCTCCGGGGCTCCGCCGTGGCGCCGGCGCGGCGGGGGTGGTTCCGGGGTTCCGCCCCGGGCCCCGCGCCTCAAACGCCGGCGGGGCTGGGTGGGGCTCCGCCCCGCCGGCGTCGCCGGCCCGGGGTCAGGCGGGCCAGGCGGTCAGGAAGGCGGCCACCGACCAGGTGCCCGACAGGGCGGGGGAGAGCCAGGCCGGGGCCGCCGCGCGGAACCGGTCCGGCGGGAGGGCGCCGGAGCCCTGCGGGACCGCGCCCAGCAGCGGCAGGCCGGACACCTCCGGGAGGTCGGCCAGGTTGCAGCGGGAGGCCAGGTCCGGCGCGGCCGGCCAGCTGCCGACGACGACGCCCAGCGCGGTCAGCCCCCGCGCCCGCAGGGCCTCCGCCGTGAGAGCGGTCGCGTTCAGGGTGCCGAGGCCCGCCGGGGCGACGACCAGCGTCGGCGCTCCGAGCAGCCGGGCCGCGTCGGCCAGGGTGTGGCCCGCCTCGTCGAAGCGGACGAGCAGCCCGCCCGCCCCCTCCACCAGCACCAGGTCGTGCGTGCGCGCCAGCCGGGTGGCCGCCTCGGCGACGGCGGCCGGGGAGAGGGTCGCCAGACCGGAGCGGCGGGCCGCGGTGTCCGGGGCCAACGGCTCCGGGTAGCGGGCCAGTTCGAGCGCCGTCACCGACGGCCCGGCCAGCCGTACCACCTCGGCGGCGTCGCCCGGCTCGTCCGGGGCCACGCCGGTCTGCGCCGGTTTGAGCACCGCCACCGACCGCCCGGCCGCGACCGCGGCGGCCGCGACCGCCGCGGTGACCACCGTCTTGCCGATCTCGGTGCCCGTGCCGGACACCATCAGTACCTCGGCCATCTCAGCCCTCCTGAGCCGCCGCCACCACCGCGCGGCAGATGCGGGCGACGTCGGCGTCGCCCGTGACGAACGGCGGCATGGTGTAGATCAGGTCCCGGAACGGCCGCAGCCAGACGCCCTCCCGGACCGCCGCCCGGGTGGCCGCGGCCATGTCGACGTCGTGCGTCAGCTGGACCACCCCGATCGCGCCGAGGACGCGCACCTCCCGTACGCCGGGCAGTGCGGCGGCCGGCGCGAGCCCGTCGCGCAGGCCCGCCTCGATCCGCTTGACCTCGCCCGCCCAGTCCCGGTCGAGCAGGAGGTCGACGGAGGCCAGCGCCACCGCCGTCGCGAGGGGGTTGCCCATGAAGGTCGGGCCGTGCGCGAGCACCGGCACCTCGCCCCGCGAGATGCCGTCGGCCACCCGGCTCGTGCACAGGGTCGCCGCCAGCGAGAGGTAGCCGCCCGTCAGCGCCTTGCCCAGGCACAGCACGTCGGGGGTGATCCCGGCGTGGTCGGCGGCGAAGAGGGCGCCCGTACGGCCGAAGCCCGTCGCGATCTCGTCCAGGATCAGCAGGACCCCGTACTCGTCGCACAGGTCGCGCAGCACGCGCAGGTAGCCGGGGCTGTGGAAGCGCATGCCGCCCGCGCCCTGGACCACCGGCTCCACGATCACCGCGGCCAGCTCGTCCGCGTGCGCGGCGATCAGAGAGCGCAGGTGGTCGGCGTACGCCGGGTCCACGGGCGTGTCGAAGTCGCCGGGCGGCGCGTCCGCGAAGACCTGCCGGGGCAGGTGGCCCTGCCACAGCTCGTGCATCCCGCCCTCGGGATCGCAGACGGCCATCGGCTGCCAGGTGTCGCCGTGGTAGCCGCCGCGCCAGGTGAGCAGCCGGGTCTTGCCCGTCCGCCCCACCGAACGCCAGTACTGCAGGCACATCTTGACGGCGACTTCGACGGCCACCGAGCCGGAGTCGGACAGGAACACGTGCTCCAGACCCGCCGGGGTGATCTCGACCAGCCGCGCGGCGAGCCGGACGGCCGGCTCGTGGGTGAGCCCGCCGAACATCACGTGCGACATCCGGCCCAGCTGGGCCGTCGCGGCCTCGTTCAGCACCGGGTGGTTGTAGCCGTGGACGGCCGACCACCAGGAGGACATGCCGTCGACCAGCTCTTCGTGGCCCTGCCCCTGGGCGGGATCGGCGAGCCGCAGCCGGACCCCCGAGGCGGAGGCGACGACCAGCGGCTCCTGCCGCCCGGGCATGGGACCGTACGGGTGCCAGACGTGCTGCCGGTCCAGCGCGAGGAGTTCCGCGCCGGCCGGCAGCGGGTGGAGCGGATCAGGCATTGGGGGCGATGTCCGTCCCCGCGCCGCGACGTCGGACCGACACCAGGTCGGACCGGACACCGCCGGCATCGGCCTGCGCCCGTGCGGGAACTGCCTCGGCGTGCCCCGAGCAGCCGCCGCACGCCGAGCCGCAGTCGGCCGCCTCGCCGGCGCCGGCGGGCGCCGCGGAACCGCAGACCGAGGCGCCACCGCCGCCGTGCGAGCCGCAGCCGCCGGCCGGGGCCGCGGCCGCTTCGGCCTGCGCCGCCAGGTCGGAGCGGTGGGCGGGGAGGGTCGTCGTCCCGGCGCCCTCCACCTCGAATCCGGCGTCCGCGATCATGTCGAGGTCGGCCTGTCCGGCCTGGCCCTCACTGGTCAGGTAGTCGCCCAGGAAGATCGAGTTGACCAGGTGCAGGGCCAGCGGCTGCATCGAGCGCAGGTGCACCTCGCGCCCGCCCGCGAGGCGGACCTCGACGTCGGGGCAGACGAAGCGGACCATCGCCAGGATGCGCAGGGCGCGCTGCGGGGTGAGGTTCCACTCCTTGGCCAGCGGGGTGCCCTCGAACGGGATCAGGAAGTTGACCGGCACCGAGTCGGGGTCGAGCCCGCGCAGCGAGTAGACGACGTCGACCAGGTCCTCGTCGCTCTCGCCCATGCCCGCGATCAGGCCGGAGCAGGCGGACAGCCCGGCGGCGTGCGCCTTCTGGACCGTGTCGACGCGGTCGGCGTACGTGTGGGTCTTGGTGATCTGCCCGTACGTGGCCTCGGAGGTGTTGAGGTTGTGGTTGTACGCGTCGGCGCCCGCGTCCTTCAGGCGCTCCGCCTGGCCGTCCGAGAGCAGGCCCAGGCAGGCGCAGACCTCGACGCCCTCGTTCTGCTCCTTGATCGCGGCGATCGTCTTTCCGACCCGGTCCACGTCCCGGTCGGTCGGCCCGCGGCCGCTCGCGACCAGACAGACCCGCTTGGCGCCGCCCGCGACGCCGGCGGCCGCGGCCTGGGAAGCCTCCTCCGGCTTCAGCCAGGTGTACTTGAGGATCTCGGCCTTCGACCCCAGGCGCTGGGAGCAGTACGAGCAGTCCTCGGGGCACAGGCCCGACTTCAGGTTGACCAGATAGTTCAGCTTCACCCGACGGCCGAACCACTGACGGCGCACCTTGCCGGCCGCGGCCACCACGTCGAGCAGTTCGTCGTCAGAAGTCGCCAGTACGGCGAGCGCCTCTTCGCGGGTCGGCAGCTCGCGCCGCAGCCCCTTGTCCACCAGGGTGTTCAGCAGGTCCATGATGCCGATCCTGGCCTACACGACCACTCCCGGCCAAGGAGGGATGACACAACATGGCCGGATGGGAGTGTGTGTATCGCCACACATGACCCGCAGGTCACGCCCGGATAGGGTCGGGCTGGTCTGTGGACTGCCGACAAAAACGAGGACCCCCCGATGCCCGAGCACACTTCCGACCCCGCGGCGGACGTCTTCGCCTGGATCGACGACGCGGAACGGGCGCGCGAGCGCGCCGGGCTGGTCCGCACCCTGCGCCCGCGGCCGGCGTCCTCACCGCTTCTGGACCTCGCGAGCAACGACTACCTCGGACTGTCCCGGCACCCCGAGACCGTACGGGGCGCCCGGGACGCGGCCGAGCGATGGGGCGCCGGCGCCACCGGCTCCCGCCTGGTCACCGGCACCACCGAACTCCACGCCGAGCTGGAGCGCGAGCTCGCCGCCTTCTGCGGGTTCGAGGCGGCGCTGGTCCTCTCCTCCGGGTACGCGGCCAACCTCGCCGCCGTCACCGCGCTGAGCGACCGGGGCACCCTCGTCGTCTCCGACGCGGGCAACCACGCCTCGATCGTCGACGGCTGCCGCCTCTCGCGCGCCGAGACCGCCGTGATCCCGCACTCCGACCCGGAGACCGCCCGCAAGACGCTCGCCTCGCACGGCGGACGGACGCTGCTGGTCAGCGACTCGGTGTTCTCCGTGGACGGGGACGCGGCCCCGCTCGCCGCGTACGCCGCCGCCTGCCGCGACGAGGGCGCGGCGCTGGTCGTCGACGACGCGCACGGGCTGGGCGTGCTCGGCGAGGGGGGCCGCGGGGCGCTGTACGCCGCCGGGCTGGCGGGCGCGCCCGGCGTGGTCGCGACGATGACGCTCTCGAAGTCCCTGGGCAGCCAGGGCGGAGCCGTCCTCGGTCCCGCCAAGGTGATCCGGCACCTGGTCAACACCGCCCGGACCTTCATCTTCGACACCGGGCTCGCCCCGGCCGCCGCGGGCGGGGCACTGGCCGGCCTGCGCCTGCTCCGGCGGGAACCGGAGCGGGCCGCCCGCGCCCGCGAGGTGGCCGGCCGGCTGTACGGGCTGCTCACCGCGTCCGGCCTGACCGCGGCCCGGCCGGACGCGGCCGTGGTGTCGGTACGGGCCCCGTCGGCTTCGGCGGCACTGCGCTGGGCCGCCGACTGCCGCGAGGCGGGACTGTCCGTGGGGTGCTTCCGGCCGCCGTCGGTGCCGGACGGCATCTCCCGGCTCCGGCTCACCGCCCGGGCCGATCTCACGGGGGAGGAGATCGGCCGGGCCGTGTCGACGATCCTGCGCACCGCTCCGGCCGGAGCCACGGACCGGTAGGCGGGGTTACGGGTGCAGGCCCGCCCGTACCTGGGCGAGGAAGCCGTCCCAGGCCGGCCCGGTGAAGAGCACGGCCGGGCCGTCCGCCCGCTTGGAGTCGCGGACGGCCAGCAGGCCGCCGCCGAGGGCGGCCGCCTCCACGCAGTTGTTCATTCCGGTGCTGCGGCTGCTCCGCCGCCACCGCGCGCCGATCAGAAGTCCGCTGGTGGCCAAGAGGGTTGCGGACACGGGGGTGCCTCCTTACGCGTCGTCAGCGAGTGAGCCGATGAGACCCGACGAGTCCCGGGGCGGGAGGGCGTGCGCCTGGATGGTGCGGAACGCGGCGCTGTACGCCTCGAGGTCTTCCTTCCGCTCGAGATAGAGGCTACTCGTCAAATGGTCGAGTACCACCACATCCAGATCGGCGATGTTCGGAAATGAGAAGATGACGAACGGTCCCGTGAGGCCGAGATGCCCCCCCACGCTGAACGGCAGTACCTGAAGGCACACTTGGGGCAGCCGTGCCACCTCCACCAGGTGCCGCAACTGCTCCGCCATCACCCCCGCGCCGCCGATCTGGCGGCGCAGCACCGCCTCGTCGAGCACGGCGCTCAGCTCCAGCGGCGGATCGGACCGCAGCACCGCCTGCCGTGCCAGCCGCACCTCGACCAGGGCGTCCACCTTCGGCTCGGGCAGCCCGCCCAGCGCGGCCCGGGTCACCGCACGCGCGTACCGCGGCGTCTGCAGCAGCCCCGGGACCACCGACAGTTCGACGGTGCGCGCCGACCGGGCCCCGGCCTCCAGGCTGATGAAGTCCCGGTACTCCTGCGGCAGCAGCCCCCGGTAGTCGTGCCACCAGTGCCGTCCCCGCCCGGTGCCGTCCCCCGCCGCCGGGCCGGACGCCGAAGCGGACAGCGCCTCCAGCAGGGCGCGCTGCTGAGGACTCACGATCTCCCCGTACACGTCGAGCAGCACGCGGATGTCCTCCGCTTTCACGCCGCTGCGCCCCGTCTCGATACGGCTGATTTTCGACTGGTGCCATCCCGCGATCCGGGCCGCCTCACCACTGGTGAGTCCGGACCGGTCGCGCAGGGCGCGCAGTTCCTCGCCGAGCTTGCGCCGACGCACCGCAGGACCGTGCTGCACACCCGTCTCCTTCCACCGGCACAGCTCGCACCAGTCTGCCGTCCGAATACGCTCTTCCGTAGCAGAGTTCACCGCATTGGGCGACAGATATATGCACAACTTGAGGGAACGGCAGAAACCTCGTCAGGATGGGTGGCACTCTGGCGTCCAGCACAGATCCGGGGCGGGTCCGCCCCGGTGGGAAAGGGACCGTCGCCATGGCAGACCACCAGGAAGCATCCGTCACTCTGCCGAGCGAACCCGCCTCGGTCGCCGCCGCCCGACGCTACGTGGCGGAGGTGCTGGGCGCCTGGGGACTGCCCGACGACGCCGACACCGCGGACAGCGTCCGGCTGATCGTCTCGGAGCTCGCCACCAACGCCGTCCAGCACACTTTCGGCCAGTCGCCCACCTTCACCGTCGACATCCTGCTCGAGCGCGGCGAGTGGCTCCGCGTCGGAGTGACCGACAGCCACCCGCGCTGGCCCAAGCGGCTGCCCGCCGCCGTCCAGCAGGACAACGGCCGGGGCATGGTCATCATCCGCTGGCTGACGGCCGAGGCGGGCGGCCGGCTGTCGGTCAGCCCGACCGAGGACGGCGGCAAGACGGTGTGGATCGCACTGCCCTGGCCGGCCGGGGTGCCCGTGACGAGCGCCACCGGCCGCTGACCGGACGGAGGGCCCGGGGCCCGTCCGCCCCGGGAGCCCCTCCGCCCCGCCCGTCAGGCGGCCGTTCGTTCAGGACAGGCCGCGCTCGACGGCGCCCCGCTCGATGCACAGCTCGTTGCCCTCCGGGTCGGCGAGGACGACCCAGCCCATGACGCCGTCCGCCGCGCGCCGGTCGTCAACGACCTTCGCTCCGAGCGCGACGAGCCGCTCGACGGTCTCGTCGCGGGTGCCGGACGGCGGCTGGATGTCGAGGTGGACCCGGTTCTTGACGGACTTGGAGTCCGGCACCCGGATGAACAGCAGGCCGGGCACGCCCGGCTGTCCGGGCTCCAGCAGGATCTCGTCGTCTCCCTCCACGTCGTCCGGATGGATGGGGAAGCCGGTCACCGCCGACCAGAACTCGGCGGTCCCGTAGGGATCGATCGCGTCGAAGGTGATGTGCCGGACGGGGTTGATGAACATGCGTCTCCTCGGACAGGGCGCGTACGGCTTCGTATACGGAACCGGATTCCGGGGACCCGGAAGGCGAACCGGGTGCCTCCCCGAAACGTGGGTTAACTCAACGGAAAAACGCGGCGCATAGCGTGGCGCCACGTTCGACCGCCAATGATCACCCATCATCCGGTAAAGCGACGGTGGTCGGGACGGAAAGCCTTTCCCCGCGTCGGGCAAGACCTGCTTGGCCCGGATATGGCCTGGTCAACGAAGCGTTGACGGCCAGTAGGGTTCGGCCCGGCGCGATGTCGATCTTGTCCCGGAAGCTTGGTGATAGCTGTGCAACTGACACCGCACGAGCAGGAGCGACTGCTCATCCATGTGGCCGCCGACGTGGCGGCGAAGCGGAGGGCGCGCGGTGTGCTCCTCAACCATCCCGAGGCGATCGCCCTGATCACCTCGCACCTCCTCGAAGGGGCCCGCGACGGCCGGACGGTGGCCGAGCTGATGGCCTCCGGGCGCACCGTGCTGCACCGCGGGGAGGTCATGGAGGGAATCCCCGAGATGATCCACGACGTCCAGGTCGAGGCGACCTTCCCGGACGGCACCAAGCTCGTCACCGTCCACGATCCGATCGTCTGAGGGAGTACCCGCCATGATCCCCGGCGAGATCGTATACGGGGACGGTCCGGTGTGCCTCAACGAGGGCCGCCCCGTCACCCGCCTCACCGTCCTCAACGGCGCCGACCGGCCCGTCCAGGTCGGCTCCCACTACCACTTCGCCGAGGCCAACCCCGGTCTCGGCTTCGACCGGGCCGCCGCGCGCGGGCTGCGGCTGAACATCGCCGCCGGGACCGCCGTCCGCTTCGAGCCCGGGATCCCGGTCGCCGTGGAACTCGTACCGCTGGGCGGGCTGCGCGTCGTGCCGGGGCTGCGCGGGGAGACCGGAGGGCCGCTCGATGGCTGAGATCTCCCGCCAGGTGTACGCCGACCTCTTCGGGCCGACCGCCGGGGACCGGATCAGGCTGGCCGACACGGACCTCTTCGTCGAGATCGAGCAGGACCTCAGCGGCGGCCCCGGCCGGGCCGGCGACGAGGCCGTCTTCGGCGGCGGCAAGGTGATCCGCGAGTCCATGGGGCAGGCCCGCACCACCCGGGCCGAGGGCGCCCCGGACACCGTGATCACCGGGGTCGTCGTCCTCGACCACTGGGGCATCGTCAAGGCCGATGTCGGCATCCGCGACGGCCGCATCTGCGGCATCGGCAAGGCCGGCAACCCCGACACCATGGACGGGGTCGATCCCACGCTGGTGATCGGCCCCGAGACGGAGATCATCGCGGGGAACGGGAAGATCGTCACGGCCGGCGCGGTCGACGCGCACGTCCACTTCATCTCCCCGACCGTCATCGAGGAAGCCCTCGTCTCCGGCATCACCACTCTCGTCGGCGGCGGCACCGGGCCGGCCGAGGGCACCAAGGCCACCACCATCACCCCCGGTCCCTGGCACCTGGCCCGGATGTTCGCCGCCCTGGAGGTCTACCCCGTCAACATCGGCCTCCTCGGCAAGGGCAACACGATGTCCCGCGAGGCCATGCACTCCCAACTGCGCGGAGGAGCCCTCGGTTTCAAGATCCACGAGGACTGGGGGGCCACCCCCGCCGTGATCGACGCCTGCCTCGGGGTCTGCGACGAGACGGGCGCCCAGCTCGCCATCCACACCGACACCCTCAACGAGGCCGGCTTCGTCGCGGACACCCTCGCGGCCATCGGCGGGCGGACCATCCACTCGTACCACACGGAGGGCGCGGGCGGCGGGCACGCCCCCGACATCATCACCGTGGTCTCCGAGCCGAACATACTGCCCAGCTCCACCAACCCGACCCGGCCGCACACCGTCAACACCGTCGAGGAACACCTCGACATGCTGATGGTCTGCCACCACCTCAACCCGGCGGTCCCCGAGGACCTCGCCTTCGCCGAGTCCCGCATCCGGCCCTCGACGATCGCCGCCGAGGACGTCCTGCACGACCTCGGGGCCATCTCCATCATCTCCTCCGACTCCCAGGCCATGGGCCGGGTCGGCGAGGTCGTCCTGCGGACCTGGCAGACCGCCCACGTGATGAAGAGACGCCGCGGCTTCCTGCCCGGCGACGGCCCGGCCGACAACCACCGCGCCCGCCGCTACGTCGCCAAGTACACGATCAACCCCGCCGTGGCCCAGGGACTCGCCCGCGAGATCGGCTCCGTCGAGACCGGCAAGCTCGCCGACCTCGTGCTGTGGAACCCCGCCTTCTTCGGGGTCAAGCCCGAACTCGTGCTCAAGGGAGGCCAGATCGCCTACGCGCAGATGGGCGACGCCAACGCCTCCATCCCCACCCCCCAGCCGGTCCTGCCCCGCCCCATGTTCGGCAGCCTGGGCCGCGCCCCCGCCCTGAACTCGCTGAACTTCACCGCGCAGGCCGCTCTCGACGACGGCCTCCCCGAACGGCTCGGCCTCGGCAAGCGGTTCACCGCGATCGAGAGCACCCGCAAGGTGAGCAAGGCGGACATGCGCAACAACGACGCGATGCCCAGGGTCGAAGTCGACGCGGACACCTTCACCGTCACCATCGACGGCGAGGCCGTGGAACCGGCGCCCGCGGCCGAACTGCCCATGGCACAGAGATACTTCCTGTTTTGAGAAGGGGGCAGCTCCGATGAGCCTCGCCGCGCTGCTCGTCCTCGCCGACGGACGTTTCCCCGCCGGGGGGCACGCCCACTCCGGCGGGGCCGAGGCCGCCTGCAAGGCGGGCCGCGTCCACGACGCCGCCACCCTGGAGGACTTCTGCCGGGGCCGGCTGCACACGGCGGGACTCACCGCCGCCGGACTCGCCGCGGCCGCCGCCCTCGGGCTCGATCCGGCGGAACTCGACACCGCCGCCGATGCCCGCACGCCCTCGCCCGCCCTGCGCACCGCGGGCAGGCGCCTGGGCCGGCAGCTGCTGCGGGCCGCCCGGGCCACCTGGCCGTCCCCGGAACTCGACGCGCTGGCCACCGCCTTTCCGCGCGGAGCCCACCAGCCCGTCGTCCTCGGGCTCACCGCCCGCTCGGCCGGACTCGGGCCCGAGGGCGCCGCGCAGGTGGCGGCGTACGAGAGCGTCGGCGGGCCCGCGACCGCGACCGTGCGGCTCCTGGGCCTGGACCCCTTCGAGGCGAGCGGGGTGCTGGCCCGCCTGGCCCCCGAGCTCGACGCCGTCGCGGCCCGGGCGGTGGCGGCGGCCGTGCGGGCGCGCACGGACGGCACGGACGCCCTGCCCGCGGCCTCCTCGCCCCTGCTGGAGATCGCGGCCGAGGTCCATGCCGACTGGCCGGTACGCCTCTTCGCCTCCTGAACCCGCCCTTCGCGCCCTGAACGCCCGCCCCCGTACCCCGCCGAGACCTCCCAAGGAGACCCCCGTGCACCTCGACCACGCCGTGACCTACCCCCACCGCCACACCCACGGCGCCACCCCCGTACGCGCCGACGGCACCCACCGCGCCCTGCGCATCGGACTCGGCGGTCCCGTCGGATCCGGCAAGACCGCCACCGTCGCCGCGCTGTGCCGGGCCCTGCGCACCGAACTGTCCATGGCGGTGGTCACCAATGACATCTACACCCGGGAGGACGCCGAGTTCCTGCTCCGCGAGGCCGTCCTGCCGCCCGAGCGGATCACCGCCGTCGAGACCGGTGCCTGCCCGCACACCGCCATCCGCGACGACATCTCCGCCAACCTGGAGGCCGTCGAGGAACTCGAGGAGAGCGTCGGCCCGCTCGACCTGATCCTCATCGAATCCGGCGGCGACAACCTCACCGCCACCTTCTCCAGGGGACTCGTCGACGCCCAGGTCTTCGTCATCGACGTGGCCGGCGGCGACGACATCCCGCGCAAGGGCGGCCCCGGCGTTACCACCGCGGACCTGCTCGTCGTCAACAAGACCGACCTCGCCCCGTACGTCGGCTCCGACCTGGGCCGGATGGCGCGCGACGCCGCCGAACAGCGCGGGGAACTGCCCGTCGCCTTCCAGTCGCTGCGCGGCGCCGAGGGAGTGGCGCCCGTGGCGGAATGGGTGCGCGAGCGGATCGCCGCCTGGATCGTACGGTGACCGGCGCGGCCCCCGCCCCGGCCCCCGCCCCCGCCCCGCCCCCGGGCGCCCCGCCCCGCCCCCCCCCACTTCTTGCGCCCGCCGCCCCCCCGGGGGGGGCCCCCGCCCCGCCCGCGCCCCCCGCCGCCGCCCCCCCCCCCCGCGCGCCCCCCCGGCGCGG
>NZ_JBEOXU010000099.1:0-24477 GCF_040296725.1 Streptomyces sp. NPDC002044 | reverse complement strand
CGGGGCGCTGCGCCGGACGTGCTGTGCCGCCGGCCACGGCTCAGGCCGAGGCCGGCGGGTACATCCCGGAGGGGAGTTTGGCGGCCGCGGCGCGGTCCAGCAGCCACAGGGTGCGGGAGCGGCCGTGGGCCTCCGCCGCCGGGGCCTGGACGCCGCCCGCACCGCCGAGGGCGATGGAGACCGCTGCGGCCTTGTCCTCGCCCGCCGCCAGCAGCCAGACCTCGCCGGCCGCCCGGATCGCCGGGAGGGTCAGGGAGATCCGTGTGGGCGGCGGCTTCGGTGCGCCGTGGACGCCGACCACCGTGCGCTCGGTCTCGCGGGAGGCCGGGTGCTCGGGGAAGAGGGAGGCCACGTGGGTGTCCGGGCCCACGCCCAGCATCAGCACGTCGAAGCGGGGGACCGGGCCGTGGTCCTCCGGTCGGGCCGCCGCCGCCAGCTCGGCCGCGTACGCCGCCGCCGCCGCGTCCACGTCGGTCCCGTACGGGCCGTCGGAGGCGGGCATGACGTGCATGCGGGCGGGGTCTAGCGGGACGGAGTCCAGGAGGGCCTCGCGGGCCTGGGTGTGGTTGCGTTCGGGGTCGTCGGCCGGGACGTACCGCTCGTCGCCCCACCACAGGTCGAGCCGGTGCCAGTCGACCGCGTCCCGGGCCGGGGCGGCGGCCAGCGCCGCGAGCAGGCCGTTGCCGTTGCGGCCGCCGGTGAGCACGATCGACGCGCTGCCGCGGGCCGCCTGTGCGTCCACGATCCTGGTGATGAGCCGGGCGGCCGTGGCCTGGGCCATCAGCTCCTTGTCCCGGTGGACGACGACCTGGGGAGTCGTCATACCCATGTGCTGCCGCCTTGTCGGTAGTTCGGGGGTGCCTGTGCGGTGCGGGTGCCGGGTGCGGGTGTGTGCCGCTGCGCGGAGCGGTCCCCGACCCGCCCTTTCGCCGTTTCCCGGGGCTCCGCCCCGGACCCCGCGCCTCAAACGCCGGCGAGGCCGGGGGCGGGGCTGGATGATCCAGCCCCGCCGGCGTTCTCGTTACTTCGCCGCGGGCTTCTTCGCCGGCTTCGGCGCCGGCTTCTGGGCCGGAGCCGGCTTCGCCGGGGCCTCGGCCGTCTGGGCGGCCTGGAGCTTGGCCACGCCGAACTTCAGCGAGACCTCGTACGTGTTGTCCGGGTCCAGCCGGCGCAGCTCCTCCGCCAGCAGCTCGGCCGTCTCGCGGCGCTTGAGCGCCACCGCGCGGTCGGGCTGCCCCGGCATGGAGAGCGTGGCCAGGGCCCCGTCCGCCCGGTCGAGGACGATGTTGCCGCCCTTGGTCTCCAGGTGGACGGCCGTCAGCCCCGGCCCCGAGGACAGCGTGCGCTTGACGGGGACGCCCAGCCGGTCCGCCAGCCACATGGCCAGCAGCTCACAGCTCGGGTTGTCGCCCTCGCCCTCGACGACCGCGGTGTCGACCGACAGGCTCTGCTGGTCCAGCGCGGCCGCCAGCATGGAGCGCCACGGGGTGATCCGGGTCCAGGACAGGTCCGTGTCGCCGGGGGCGTACGCGGCGGCCCGGCCGGCCAGTGCGCCGATCGGGTTCTCGCACGAGTACGTGTCCGTGATGCGGCGCTGCCCCAGCGAACCGAGCGGGTCGTTCGCCAGGTCCGACGGAGCGCCCTCCGGCCACCAGACGACCACGGGGGCGTCCGGCAGCAGCAACGGGAGGACCACCGACTGGGCGTGGTCGACCAGTTCGCCGTGCAGGCGCAGCACCACCGTCTCGCCGGAGCCGGAGTCCGCTCCGACGCGGACTTCCGCGTCGAGACGGGCGTCGCGCCGGCTGCGCGGCGAGCGGCTGACCCGCTTGATGACGACGATGATCCGCGAGGGGTGCTCGTGGGACGCGTCGTTCGCCGACTTGAGCGCGTCGTACGCGTTCTCCTCGTCGGTCACGATCACCAGCGTGAGGACCATGCCGATGGCCGGCGTGCCGATGTCCCGGCGTGCCTGCACCATCGCTGCGTTGATCTTGCTGGAGTTGGTCTCCGTGAGGTCGATCTTCATGGCCGGCGCCAGCTCCGTCCGTCTCGTGCGAGCATCTCGTCCGCCTCGACCGGTCCCCAGGTGCCCGCCGGGTACTGCGCGGGCTTGCCGTGCTTGTCCCAGTACTGCTCGATCGGGTCGAGGATGTTCCAGGAGAGCTCGACCTCCTGGTGGCGCGGGAAGAGGTTCGCGTCGCCGAGGAGCACGTCGAGGATGAGCCGCTCGTACGCCTCGGGGCTCGACTCCGTGAAGGACTCGCCGTAGGCGAAGTCCATCGTGACGTCCCGGACCTCCATGGAGGTGCCGGGGACCTTCGAGCCGAAGCGCACCGTCACGCCCTCGTCCGGCTGGACCCGGATGACCAGGGCGTTCTGCCCCAGTTCCTCGGTCGCGCCCGACTCGAACGGCAGGTACGGGGCCCGCTTGAAGACCACCGCGATCTCGGTCACCCGGCGGCCCAGGCGCTTGCCGGTCCGCAGGTAGAACGGGACGCCCGCCCAGCGTCGGTTGTTGATCTCCAGGCGGATGGCCGCGTAGGTGTCGGTCTTCGACTTGGGGTCGATGCCGTCCTCTTCGAGGTACCCGACGACCTTCTCGCCGCCCTGCCACGCCGCCGAGTACTGGCCGCGCACGGTGTGCTTGCCCAGGTCCTCGGGCAGCTCCACGGCGGTCAGCACCTTGAGCTTCTCCGCCACCAGCGCCTTGGGGTGGAAGGAGCCGGGCTCCTCCATCGCGGTCAGCGCGAGCAGCTGCAGCAGGTGGTTCTGGATGACGTCCCGGGCGGCGCCGATGCCGTCGTAGTACCCGGCACGGCCGCCGATCCCGATGTCCTCCGCCATGGTGATCTGCACGTGGTCGACGTACGACCGGTTCCAGATCGGCTCGAACATGGTGTTGGCGAAGCGGAGCGCCAGGATGTTCTGGACGGTCTCCTTGCCGAGGTAGTGGTCGATCCGGAAGACCTCGTCCCGGGGGAAGACCTCGTGGACGACCTTGTTCAGCTCTTCCGCGCTCTTCAGGTCGTGGCCGAAGGGCTTCTCGATGACGGCGCGCCGCCAGGAGCCCTCCTTCTGCGCCAGACCGTGGTCCTTGAGCTGCTGGACCACCTTGGGGAAGAACTTCGGCGGGACCGACAGGTAGAAGGCGAAGTTCCCGCCCGTGCCCTGGGCCTTGTCGAGTTCCTCGATCGTGGCCTTCAGCGTCTCGAAGGCGTCGTCGTCGTCGAAGTCGCCCTGGACGAAGCGGCAGCCCTGCACCAGCTGCTGCCAGACCTCCTCGCGGAAGGGCGTCCGGGAGTGCTCCTTGACGGCGTCGTGGACCTCCTGGGCGAAGTCCTCGTCCTGCCACTCGCGACGGGCGAACCCGATCAGCGAGAAGCCCGGCGGGAGCAGGCCGCGGTTGGCGAGGTCGTAGACGGCGGGCATCAGCTTCTTGCGCGACAGGTCACCCGTAACGCCGAAAATGACCAGGCCGGACGGCCCCGCGATGCGCGGGAGCCGCCGGTCCTGTGCGTCACGAAGCGGGTTCGCTCCGTTCACAGACAAAGTGTTCAGGCCTCCGTGGGGGCGAGGCGCTCAAGCTCCGCCTCGGTCGACTTCAGCAGGTCGTTCCAGGACACCGCGAACTTCTCGACGCCCTCGTCTTCCAGCAGCTGCACCACATCGTCGTACGAGATGCCCAGCTTCGCGACCGCTTCGAGCTCGGCGCGGGCCTGGTCGTAGGTGCCGCGCACGGTGTCGCCCGTGATCTGCCCGTGGTCGGCCGTGGCCTCCAGGGTGGCTTCCGGCATGGTGTTCACCGTGTTCGGGGCGACCAGGTCGTCCACGTACAGGGTGTCCTTGTAGGCCGGGTCCTTGACGCCGGTCGAGGCCCACAGCGGACGCTGCTTGTTGGCGCCGACGCGCTCCAGCGCGGCCCAGCGGTCCGAGGAGAAGACCTCCTCGTACGCCTCGTAGGCCAGACGGGCGTTCGCGAGCGCCGCCTTGCCCTTGAGGGCCTTGGCCTCGTCGGTGCCGACGGCGTCCAGGCGCTTGTCGATCTCGGAGTCCACGCGGGACACGAAGAAGGAGGCGACGGAGTGGATCAGGGACAGGTCCAGGCCGGCGGCCTTGGCCTTCTCCAGACCCGCGAGGTAGGCGTCCATGACCCCGCGGTAACGCTCCAGCGAGAAGATCAGCGTGACGTTGACGCTGATGCCCTTGCCGATGACCTCGGTGATCGCCGGCAGGCCGGCCTTGGTCGCCGGGATCTTGATGAGCGTGTTCGGGCGGTCCACCAGCCAGGCCAGCTGCTTGGCCTCGGCGACGGTCGCCGGGGTGTTGTGGGCCAGACGGGGGTCGACCTCGATCGACACCCGGCCGTCCTGGCCGTCGGTGCGGTCGTAGACCGGGCGCAGGATGTCGGCGGCGTCGCGGACGTCCGCCGTGGTGATCATGCGCAGAGCCTCCTCCACGGTGACCTTGCGGGTCGCGAGGTCGGTGAGCTGCTGCTCGTACCCCTCGCCGCCGCTGATCGCCTTCTGGAAGATCGCCGGATTGGTGGTGACACCGACCACGTGCGACTGGTCGATGAGCTCGGCGAGGTTGCCGGACGTGATGCGCTTGCGGGACAGGTCGTCCAGCCAGATCGCCACGCCCTCGTCGGAGAGGCGCTTGAGTGCGTCTGTCATGGGAATTGCATCTCCTACTGGTCTGGTACGGGCGTCAGCGCGCGGCGGCGGCGAGCGACTCGTGGGCGGCGGCGGTCACGGCCTCGGGGGTGAAGCCGAACTCGCGGAACAGCACCTTCGCGTCGGCCGAGGCACCGAAGTGCTCCAGCGACACGATCCGGCCGGCGTCGCCGACGTAGCGGTGCCAGGTCAGGCCGATGCCCGCCTCGACCGCGACGCGCGCCGTGACGGAGGGCGGCAGGACGCTGTCCTTGTACTCCTGGCTCTGCTCCTCGAACCACTCGACGGACGGCATCGAGACCACACGGGCCGGGACGCCCCCGGCCTGCAGCGCCTCGCGCGCCGCGACGGCGAGCTGGACCTCGGAGCCGGTGCCGATGAGGAGGACCTGGGGGGCGGTGGCCCCGCCCTGCGCGTCCGTCGCCTCGAAGAGCACGTACCCGCCCTTGGCGGCGTCGTCGTTGCGGTCGTACGTCGGCACGCCCTGGCGGGTCAGCGCCAGGCCGTGCGGGGCGCCCTTGCCGTACACCTTGGTGTGGCGGCGCATGATCTCGCGCCAGGCGACGACGGTCTCGTTGGCGTCGGCCGGGCGGACGACGTTCAGGCCCGGGATGGCGCGCAGCGAGGCGAGGTGCTCGACCGGCTGGTGGGTGGGGCCGTCCTCGCCGAGGCCGACGGAGTCGTGCGTCCACACGTAGGTGACCGGCACGTGCATCAGCGCGGAGAGGCGGACGGCGTTGCGCATGTAGTCGGAGAACACCAGGAAGGTGCCGCCGTAGATGCGGGTGTGGCCGTGGAGGGCGATGCCGTTCATGGACGCGGCCATGGCGTGCTCGCGGATGCCGAAGTGCACGGTGCGGCCGTACGGGTCGGCTTCCGGCAGCGGGTTGCCCACCGGCAGGAACGAGGAGTCCTTGTCGATGGTGGTGTTGTTCGAGCCGGCGAGGTCGGCCGAGCCGCCCCACAGCTCGGGGACGATCGCACCGAGCGCCTGGAGCACCTTGCCGGAGGCGGCGCGGGTGGCGACGCCCTTGCCGGTCTCGAAGACGGGGAGGGCGTCCTCCCAGCCCGCGGGCAGCTCGTTCGCGTTGATGCGGTCGAACTCGGCGGCGCGCTCCGGGTTGGCGGTGCGCCAGGCGGAGAACTCCTTCTCCCATGCGGCGCGGGCCTCGCGGCCGCGGTCGACGGCCTGCCGGGTGTGCGCGAGGACCTCGTCGGCGACGTCGAAGGACTTCTCCGGGTCGAAGCCGAGGACGCGCTTGGTGGCCGCCACCTCGTCGTCGCCGAGCGCCGAGCCGTGCGCGGCCTCGGTGCCCTGGGCGTCCGGGGCGGGCCAGGCGATGATCGATCGCGCGGCGATGAAGGACGGGCGGCCGGTCTCGGCCTTGGCGGCCTGGAGCGCGGCGAACAGCGCCTTCGGGTCGAGGTCGCCGTTCTCCTGCTGCCCGACGCGCTGGACGTGCCAGCCGTACGCCTCGTACCGCTTGAGGGTGTCCTCGGAGACGGCCGTCTCGGTGTCGCCCTCGATGGAGATGTGGTTGTCGTCCCACAGCAGCACCAGGTTGCCGAGCTTCTGGTGGCCGGCCAGCGCGGACGCCTCGTGCGAGATGCCCTCCTGGAGGCAGCCGTCGCCCGCGACCGCGTAGATCATGTGGTCGAACGGGGAGGAGCCCTGCGGGGCTTGCGGGTCGAACAGGCCGCGCTCGTAGCGGGCGGCCATGGCCATGCCCACCGCGTTGGCGATGCCCTGGCCCAGCGGGCCGGTGGTGGTCTCGACGCCCTTGGTGTGCCCGTACTCCGGGTGGCCGGGGGTCTTGGAGCCCCAGGTGCGGAACGCCTCGAGGTCCTCCAGTTCCAGCCCGAACCCGCCGAGGTACAGCTGGGTGTACAGGGTGAGGGAGGAGTGCCCCGCGGAGAGCACGAAGCGGTCGCGGCCGACCCACTCGGGGTCCGACGGGTCGTGCCGCATCACCTTCTGGAAGAGGGTGTACGCGGCGGGGGCCAGGCTCATCGCCGTACCGGGGTGGCCGTTTCCGACCTTCTGGACCGCGTCAGCGGCCAGGATGCGGGCGGTGTCGACGGCCCGCTGGTCCAGTTCGGTCCACTCGAGCTCTGTGGTGGTCGGCTTGGTGCTCACCGTTGTTCAGGGCTCCTCTCCACATGTCTGTTCCCGGTGACGAGGCGGTGCACCGGCGCGATTCCGAGCCTACCCCCGCCGCGGCGTGCAGCTATTCGAGTGCCGTACGTCGGTCACGTCGTCGGTGTCCGCCGTTCACCTGAGCGCCGGCGGCGCCCTCTGAGCGCCGGAGGCGCGCTCGTGGTCGTACCGTCCCGTATGCCCGGTCCTGTCGGCCCAACACGAACCGACCCCCGCGCGGGGCGACGTAAGCGCAACGTCTAGAGTGGCGTGGTACGCGCAAGCCTTTACCGGACCCTCATGTCTTCCCTGGTCCGCGCGGAGCTTGCTGGATTCTCTGTCAGGGGTGTGCGTGACGGCCGTCGAATCCCGTCCAGCGGGGGTGCTCGGGACGAGCCCCGGCCACCGGCCGATCGGGGCCCGGGCCATGGCTTTCGTGGCACTGACGAAGCCGCGGATCATCGAGCTTCTGCTCATCACGACCGTGCCGGTGATGTTCCTCGCCGAGCAGGGCGTGCCGTCGCTGTGGCTGGTCCTCGCGACCTGCTTCGGCGGCTACTTGTCGGCCGGCGGCGCCAACGCGCTGAACATGTACATCGACCGCGACATCGACGCGCTGATGGACCGGACCTCCCAGCGCCCGCTGGTGACCGGCATGGTCAGCCCGCGCGAGTGCCTGGTCTTCGGCATCACGCTCGGGGTGCTCTCCACCCTGTTCTTCGGTCTGCTCATCAACTGGCTGTCGGCCGCCCTCGCGCTCGGCGCGCTCCTCTTCTACGTCGTCGTCTACACGATGCTGCTGAAGCGGCGCACCTCCCAGAACATCGTCTGGGGCGGCATCGCGGGCTGCATGCCGGTGCTGATCGGCTGGTCCGCGGTCAAGAACGAGGTCTCCTGGGCCGCGGTCATCCTCTTCCTCGTCATCTTCTTCTGGACGCCGCCGCACTACTGGCCGCTGTCCATGAAGGTGAAGGACGACTACGCGCGGGTCGGCGTGCCGATGCTCCCGGTCGTGGCCGGGAACAGGGTCGTGGCCCGTCAGATCGTCCTCTACAGCTGGGTGATGGTGGCGGTCTCGCTGCTGCTGACGCCGCTGGGCTACACCGGCTGGTTCTACACCACGGTCGCGCTGGTCGCCGGCGGCTGGTGGCTGTGGGAGGCGCACGCGCTGCACGCGCGGGCCAAGTCGGGCGTGACGGGCGTGAAGCTCAAGGAGATGCGCCTGTTCCACTGGTCGATCACCTATGTGTCGCTGCTCTTCGTGGCGGTCGCCGTGGATCCCTTCCTCCACTGATTACTCACCGGTAGCATGCCGTCCATGGCAGACACCGCGCAGACCGCAGACAAGAAGCTGGACCGTACGGCGGCGAAGCTGGCCAGGCAGATCGCCGCGTTCGGCAAGCAGCACGGCGGCGCCGAGGGCCACCTCGCCCACATCGGCCAGGCCGGCACCCGGATCGTGCTCGTCGGCACGGACGGCGGCTGGGGCGACCTGGTGGCCCCCACGCGCGCCGCGGCCGAGCTGGCCGCCGAGAAGGCCGCGCTGACGCTGCACGATGAGTTCGACGGGGAGTTCGCCGCCCGGGTGCGGACCGGACCGTACGAGTGGACGCGGATGGCCGGCATCCAGATCGGCGGTCCGGCGAACCCGGCGCTCTGACCTCCCCGGCGCCGTCCCGGGGCCCGCGGGCGGCGCCTCGGTCAACAGCGCGAGCAACACCTCACACCCCGCTCATCCGTTAGGACGTGTGGAAGCGCCTTCCCCACGTCCGCAACGGGATGCCCGGATGATCGAAACGCCGCCCCTGGTGGACCAGTACTGCCACGGAGTGATCCGTACGGAGCTGGGCCTGGGCACCTTCGAGGCCGAGCTGATCCGCTCGGCCGGCCCGCCCGCCGCGGGCACCACCTTCTTCGACACGCAGACCGGCTTCGCCGTGCGCCGCTGGTGTCCGCCGCTGCTCGGGCTGGAGCCGCACTGCCCGCCCGCCCGCTACCTGGCCCGCCGGCGCGAGCTGGGTACGGCCGAGTCCGCGCGGCGGCTGCTGCGGGGCTCGGGGGTCGCCGCCTACCTGGTCGACACCGGGGCGCCCGGGGACCTCACGGGGGCCAAGGAGCTGGCGTCGGCCGCGGACGCGGAGTCCTTCGAAGCGGTCCGGCTGGAGTGGCTGGCCGAGCAGATCGCCGACACCTCCGGCACCGCGGCCGCCTTCCTGGCGAACCTCGCCGAGGCCGTCCACCACTGCGCCGCCGGGGCGGCCGCCTTCACGTGCGGCGCCGCTCCCGGGAGCACGGCATCCTCCCTGGGCGCCTTCCTCGCCTTCGCGCCGGGGCCGCCGGGTGCGGGCGAGGTCCGCGGGGCGGCCGGCCGCTGGCTGGCCCGGCGGACCCGGGGCGAGGCCGTACGGGACCCCGTACTCCTGCGGCACCTGCTGTGGAGCGCGGTCGAGTCCGGGCTGCCGCTCCAGCTGCACACCGGGGCGGACGCGGGGGAGCCGGGACAGCGGCCGGACCGGGGCGACCCCGGGCTGCTCGCCGACTTCTTCCGGGCCACCGCCGGTCTGGGGGCGCGGCTGGTGCTGCTCGGCGGGTATCCCTACCACCGGCACGCGGCGCAGCTCGCGGCGGCCTTCCCGCACGTGTACGCCGACGCCGGCGCGGCCCTGGCGCGGACCGGGACCCGGGCCGACGCGGTCCTGGCCGAGCTGCTGGAACTCGCGCCGTTCGGGAAGCTGCTGTTCTCCAGCGGCGGGCGCCGGCTGCCCGAACTGCACGCGGTGGGCGCCCTGGTGTTCCGGGAGGCGCTGGACCGGGTGCTCGGCGGGTGGGCCGCCGACGGCGCCTGGTCCCGCCGGGACGCGGAGCGGGTGGCCGCCATGATCGCGGCGGGCAACGCCCGCCGCGTCTACCGGCTGGACGGGCCGGGGTGAACGCGAAGGGCGTGCCCCGCACGGCGTGGCGTCAGGCGGCGGAGAACTGCGGCGCGCCCTGGGCCGGGATCTCCGGCTGGTCCGACGGCCGCTCGCGCAGGCTGAGCGCGACGCGCAGGACCGCGATCCACACCAGGCAGGAGCCCAGCATGTGGGCGGCGACGAGCACCTCGGGCAGCTGGGTGAGGAACTGCACGTAGCCGATGGCGCCCTGCGCGAGCAGCACGACCAGCAGGTCGCGGGCCCGGGCCCGGGTGTCGGACGGGGCGTCGACCACGCGCAGCACCAGCCACATCGCGACGGCGAGCGCGCACACCGCCCAGGCGGCGACGGCGTGCACGTGCGCGGTGGCCGACCAGTCGAACGGCATCCGCTTGATGTCGCTGCTGTCGCCCGCGTGCGGTCCGGAACCGGTGACGACGGTGCCCGCGGCGATCAGTACGAGGGTGGTCGCGATCAGCGCCCACGACAGCTTGCGCACCGGCCCCGGCACGCGCGGCCGGGGGGCGGTGTCGCCCTCGCCGGCGCGCTGCCAGCTGATCGTGGTCACCGCGATCAGCGCGGTGGCGAGGAGGAAGTGCCCGGCGACGCTGTACGGGTTGAGTCCGGTCTTGACGGTGATCCCGCCGAGGACCGCGTTGGACATCACGATCGCGAACTGGGTCCAGCCGAGCTTCGTCAGCGAGTGCCGCCACGGCTTGGCCGAGCGCGCGGCGAGGATGTACCAGCCGACGGCCGCGGAGAGCACGTACGTCAGCATCCGGTTGCCGAACTCGATGGCGCCGTGGAAGCCCTGTTCCCGCGTCGCGATCAGGCTGTCGTCGGTGCACTTGGGCCAGGTGTCGCAGCCGAGGCCCGACCCGGTCAGCCGCACGGCGCCGCCGGTGACGACGATGGCCACGCTCATGACGAGCGCCGCGAGCGCGGCCCGCCGGACGATCCGGGGTGACGGGGTCCAGCGGCCGGCGAGGTAGGTGAATGGGTTCAACACGGCGCCCATCGTATGCGGAGCCTTGTGCAAAGTTTCACGAGGGGGTGCCCGGCGCCGCGTCGGGGCCGACGACGAGGCGGAACCTCGCCCCGGCCGGGTCGCCCTCCTCGTGCCACCACAGCCGCAGCCGCCAGGGGACGCCGTCGCCCGGGTGGTCGGCCGAGCCGGCGAACCCCCGCACCACATCGGACGCCACGTCCTCAGCCGTCCTGTTCCGCACTTCTGTGGTGCTGTGCCAGGGATGTCCCTGTACGTTCCACTGCCCGTCGGGCCCGCGCACCTCGACGCGCCACACCGCGAGCCAGGGGGTGACCTCCAGCATCGTGTGCACCTGCTCCGCGCCGAGGTGGAGCCGGGCCGCGATCTCCGACTCGGCCACGCCCTGGATCCGGGCGGCCACCACGGCCTGGGGCAGCAGCCGTTCGGGCAGCAGCCGCCGCGCGCGCAGGCTGACCAGGGAGTCGAAGGCCAGGTAGCGCAACCGCAGTTCCAGCTGGCGGCCGATGTGGTCGAGGGCCTCCTCGGCGTCCTCGGACTCCGCCGTGCCCGGGTCCGCGAGGAGCAGCTGCCGGAAGTCCGACTCCGCGTCCACCGCCCAGGCGACCGCGTCCTCGGCGGAACCCAGCTCCGCGAGCCGGTCGCCGAGGAAGACCTTGGCCTGGGCCAGACCGCTCCGGTTGACCGGGTCCCGCTGGTCCAGGCCCGCCCACACCCCCACCGCGGTCCGGGTCAGGTCGCGGGCGCGCTCGCCCGCCGCCCGCTCGATCGCGCTCGGCCCCGCGGTGGCGGCCCGGCCCAGCGGATGGCGCGGCAGCCGGGCCCCGTCGCTCAGCGGCCAGGCCAGCCACACGCCGTGGTTGATCAGCCCCCGGGCGTACCAGCGGGCGAAGGCGGGGGAGTAGGCGGCCGCGCGCTCGGAGCTGCGCAGCGCCTCCTCGATCGTGGCGAGGGCGCCCGCGCGGTCCCCGTCGGCGAAGCGCAGCGCCGCCCGGTCCGCGAGGCGCAGCCCCAGCAGGGCCGTGCACTCGGGGTCCTCCGGGTGCGTCCGCAGGGCGCCGATCAGCTCGTCGAGCAGCCGCTCGCGCTCCGCGGGCTCCGCGTGCGCGGCCCCCGTCCGCACCCGTGCCCACTGCCCGTCCAGCCGAAGAACGGCCTCTCGCTCCGCCATGCCCGCCCCCCGGCGTCGTGGTCCGCGCACCTCATGGGTCGGGATCCATAGTCGCGGGAAGGCGGACCGCAGCGGAAGGGATTCACTCCCAGCGGAACAGCCGTGCCGCGGCCCCCAGGCCGAGCGCGGCCCAGCCCGCCAGTACGGCCGCCTCGCCCCACGGCAGCGGGGCCCCGTCCTGGAGCACCGCGCGCAGCCCGTCGGACAGGGCCGAGATGGGCAGCAGCTCCAGGACGGAGCGGACCGCGTCCGGGAACTTCTCCAGCGGCACGATCACCCCGCCGCCGACCAGCAGCAGCAGGAAGACGAGGTTGGCGGCGGCCAGGGTCATCTCGGCCTTGAGGGTGCCGGCCATCAGCAGCCCGAGCCCGGAGAACGCCGCGGTGCCCAGCAGGACCAGGGCGAGGACCGACAGCGGGTTCCCGTGCGGGGACCAGCCGAGCGCGAGGGCGATCACCGTCAGCAGGGCGATCTGGAGCACCTCGGTGACCAGCACCGACAGGGTCTTGGCGGCCATCAGGGCCCAGCGCGGCAGCGGGGAGGCCCCGAGACGCTTGAGGACCCCGTACCGGCGGTCGAAGCCGGTGGCGATGGCCTGGCCGGTGAAGGCGGTGGACATCACGGCGAGCGCCAGGATGCCGGGGGCCAGGAAGTCCACGGACGTCCCCGTGCCGTCCGCGCCGGCCGGCACGGTGATGATGTCGACGGCGGAGAACAGCACCAGCAGCAGCGCCGGGATGATCACGGTGAGCAGCAGCTGCTCCCCGTTGCGCAGCAGCATCCGCGTCTCCAGCGCGGTCTGCGCGAGGATCATGCGGGATACGGGCGCGGCCCCCGGGGCGGGGGTGAACGTACCGGCGCTCATGCGCGCAGCTCCTTGCCGGTCAGTTCCAGGAACACGTCTTCGAGGGTGTGCCGCTCCACCGAGAGGTTGTCCGGCATCACGCCGTGCTGGGCGCACCAGGAGGCGACGGTGGCCAGCAGCTGCGGGTGGACGTCGCCGGTGACCCGGTAGACGCCCGAGGTCAGCTCGACGGCCTCGGTGCCGTCGGGCAGCGCCTTCAGGAGCGAGCCGAGGTCCAGGGCGGGGCGGCCGGTGAAGCGCAGGGTGTTCTCTGCGCCGCCGCGGCACAGCTGCTCGGGGCTGCCGTGGGCGATGACCCGGCCGGCGTCCACGATGGCGACCTCGTCGGCGAGCTGTTCCGCCTCGTCCATGTGGTGGGTGGTGAGGACGACGGTGACCCCGTCGGCGCGCAGTTCCCGTACGAGGTCCCAGGTCGCGCGGCGGGCCTGCGGATCGAGTCCGGCGGTGGGCTCGTCCAGGAAGACCAGCTCGGGGCGGCCGACCACGGCCATGGCGAGGGCCAGCCGCTGCTGCTGCCCGCCGGAGAGCCGGCGGTAGGGGGTGCGGCCGCAGCCGCCGAGGCCGAGGCGTTCCACCAGGGGGTCCACGTCGAGCGGGTGGGCGTACAGCGTGGCCATGTGGCGCAGCATCTCGACGGCGCGGGCCCCGGAGTAGACGCCGCCGGACTGGAGCATCACGCCGATCCGCGGGCGCAGCCGCTCGGCTTGGGCGACCGGGTCGAGGCCGAGGACGCGGACGGTGCCGGCGTCGGGGCGGCGGTAGCCCTCGCAGGTCTCCACGGTGGTCGTCTTGCCCGCGCCGTTGGGGCCGAGGACCGCGGTGACCGAGGCCCTCCGGACGGTGAGGTCCAGGCCGTCCACCGCGTTCCTGGGGCCGTACCGCTTCACCAGTCCGCGGATCTCCACGGCGGGGTCGTTGCTCATGGGGGGTGAGTCTACGGAGCCTCGGCGGGGGTCCTCGGTCCCGGGGGGACGCCGCCCAAATCTTCGTCCTGTGGCTGCCGGTCGGGTCTTCGTGGCCGTCGGATTCGAACACCGCGTCGCGAATATGGCTCTTTTCAGCCTCGCGATCCTGGATGGCCCAGTCGGTTTCAGTGATCTTTGCCGGAAGCTGATGTTTGCCGTGCCGGAGAACGTCGTGGGCGGAGGTTCGCTGGTGGGAGCCGTGTACTGGTTCGCGGGAGGGTTCCGGCGAGAGAGCGGAACGTATCGCTCCGAATAGGTTTCGATAACGCTGCGTCGACAAATTAGGTAACCCTTAGTGATGGAGGCCACCAGGTGCGGCCTCCGTCACCGCTTGTCGCGCGGCGGTTAATTACGCAACAATAGCGTTGTGAAATACGGCGAACGGCAGATCGAGACCCCCCAGGGGGAGCTCGCGACCGGGGAGCGGTCAACCCGCGACCGGGTCGTGCGGTCCATCCTGGACCACGGTCCGTCCACCGTCGCCGACCTCGCCAAGCGCCTCGGCCTCACCCAGGCCGCCGTGCGCCGCCACCTCGACACGCTCGTGGCCGACGACGTGGTCGCACCCCGCGAACAGCGCGTGTACGGCACGCGCTCCCGGGGCCGGCCCGCCAAGGTCTTCGCGCTGACCGACTGCGGCCGCGACGCCTTCGACCAGTCCTACGACGCGCTCGCCGCGGACGCCCTGCGCTGGATCGCGCAGTCCGTCGGCGGCGGGGAGCCAGGGGAAGCGGCGGTCGCCGCCTTCGCCCGGTCGCGGATGGAGACGCAGGCGCGGGCCTACCGGGACGCCGTGGAAGCGGCCGCCCCGGAGGACCGCACGGAGGCCCTGGCCAAGGCGTTGACCGTGGACGGGTACGCTGCTACGGCGAAGAGCGCTCCCGGTCCGCGCAGCGGCGAACAGCTGTGCCAGCACCACTGCCCGGTCGCACATGTAGCCGAGCAGTTCCCGCAGCTCTGCGAGGCGGAGACCGAGGTCTTCTCCCGTCTGCTCGGGACACATGTGCAGCGCCTCGCCACGATCGCCCACGGCGACGGAGTGTGCACGACGTTCATTCCACGCAGCGCGAGCGCGACACAGACCGACACATCAGCATCTGCACGTACGGCCGGGAGGAACCCCGCATGACCACGGAGACTGCTCACCCTGAGCTCGATGGCCTGGGCACCTACGAATACGGCTGGGCCGACTCCGACGCGGCCGGCTCCGCTGCCAAGCGGGGTCTGTCCGAGGAGGTCGTCCGCGACATCTCGTCGAAGAAGTCCGAGCCGGAGTGGATGCTGAACCTCCGCCTCAAGGGCCTCAAGCTGTTCGGCAAGAAGCCCATGCCCAACTGGGGTTCCGACCTCTCCGGCATCGACTTCGACAACATCAAGTACTTCGTGCGCTCCACCGAGAAGCAGGCCGCTTCGTGGGAGGACCTGCCGGAGGACATCAAGAACACGTACGACCGGCTCGGCATCCCCGAGGCGGAGAAGCAGCGCCTGGTCGCCGGTGTCGCGGCCCAGTACGAGTCCGAGGTCGTCTACCACCAGATCCGCGAGGACCTGGAGGAGCAGGGCGTCATCTTCCTCGACACGGACACCGCGCTCAAGGAGTACCCGGAGCTCTTCCAGGAGTACTTCGGCACGGTCATCCCGGTTGGCGACAACAAGTTCGCGTCGCTGAACACCGCGGTGTGGTCCGGCGGCTCGTTCATCTACGTGCCCAAGGGCGTCAAGGTCGACATCCCGCTCCAGGCCTACTTCCGTATCAACACGGAGAACATGGGCCAGTTCGAGCGGACGCTGATCATCGTCGACGAGGACGCCTACGTCCACTACGTCGAGGGCTGCACCGCCCCGATCTACTCCTCGGACTCGCTGCACAGCGCCGTGGTGGAGATCATCGTGAAGAAGGGCGGCCGCTGCCGCTACACGACCATCCAGAACTGGTCGAACAACGTCTACAACCTGGTCACCAAGCGCGCCGTGGCGTACGAGGGCGCGACCATGGAGTGGGTCGACGGCAACATCGGCTCCAAGGTCACCATGAAGTACCCGGCCGTCTACCTGATGGGCGAGCACGCCAAGGGCGAGACCCTCTCCATCGCCTTCGCCGGCGAGGGCCAGCACCAGGACGCCGGCTCCAAGATGGTCCACATGGCGCCGAACACCTCCTCGAACATCGTCTCCAAGTCGGTGGCCCGTGGCGGCGGCCGCACCTCGTACCGCGGCCTGGTCGAGATCGCCGAGGGCGCCCACGGCTCGAAGTCCAACGTGCTGTGCGACGCGCTCCTGGTCGACACGATCTCCCGCTCGGACACGTACCCCTACGTGGACGTCCGCGAGGACGACGTGTCCATGGGACACGAGGCGACCGTCTCCAAGGTCTCCGACGACCAGCTCTTCTACCTGATGAGCCGCGGACTGACCGAGTTCGAGGCCATGGCGATGATCGTGCGCGGCTTCGTCGAGCCGATCGCCCGCGAGCTGCCGATGGAGTACGCGCTGGAGCTCAACCGGCTGATCGAGCTGCAGATGGAGGGCTCGGTCGGCTAGTCCCCGACCGCCCCGCGCATCCGCGGCGGATTCTTTGACGTAGGCACGCTTTACAAGAGAGTGAGCAAGACGACAGCCATGGCTGAGGCTCAGAACGCCCCCAAGAACCTTGCGGTTCAGGGAGGTACCCCCGCAGCGGGTTCCACCACTGCCGGCGCGATCGCGGTGGCCGCCGAGTCCACCGTCGCCACCCGGATGAGCGCGCCCCCGTCCTTCGACGTGGCCGACTTCCCGGTTCCGAACGGACGCGAGGAGGAGTGGCGGTTCACCCCGCTCGCCCGCCTCAAGGGCCTGCACGACGGCACCGCGGTCGCCAACGGCACCATGAAGGCCCAGATCGACGCGCCCGACGTCGTGACGGTCGAGTCGGTGGAGCGCGGCGACGCGCGCATCGGCAAGGCCGGCACGCCGGTGGACCGGATCGCCGCCCAGGCGTTCTCGTCCTTCGCCAAGGCCACGGTCGTCACCGTGCCCAAGGAGGCCGTCCTGACCGAGCCGGTGCGCGTCGCGCTGCACGGCGAGGGCGGCACGACCTTCGGCCACACGGTCTTCGACGTCCAGGCGTTCGCCGAGGCCGTCGTCGTCATCGACCACACCGGTGACGGCGTGCGCGCCGCCAACGTCGACTTCCTCGTCGGCGACGGCGCCAAGCTCACCGTCGTGTCCGTGCAGGACTGGGACGACACCGCCGTCCACGTGTCCCAGCACAACGCGCTGATCGGCCGTGACGCGACCTTCAAGTCGATCGTCGTCACCTTCGGCGGCGACCTGGTACGACTGCACCCGCGCGTGACCTACGCCGGCCCCGGCGGCGAGGCCGAGCTCTTCGGCCTGTACTTCACGGACGCCGGCCAGCACCAGGAGCACCGCCTCCTGGTCGACCACAGTGCCCCGCACTGCAAGTCGAACGTGGTCTACAAGGGCGCCCTCCAGGGCCAGGACGCCCACGCGGTCTGGATCGGTGACGTGCTCATCGAGAAGACCGCCGAGGGCACCGACACCTACGAGTTGAACCGCAACCTCGTCCTCACGGACGGCGCGCGGGTCGACTCGGTGCCGAACCTGGAGATCGAGACCGGCGAGATCGTCGGCGCCGGCCACGCCTCCGCGACCGGCCGCTTCGACGACGAGCAGCTCTTCTACCTCCAGTCCCGCGGCATCCCGGCCGACGAGGCCCGCCGTCTGGTCGTGCGCGGCTTCTTCGCCGAGCTGGTCCAGCAGATCGGTGTCGACGACATCGAGGAGCGCCTGCTCTCCAAGATCGAGACCGAGCTCCAGGGTTCCGTCTGATGAATTACGTCAAGGCCTGCGCGCTGAGCGAGCTGGAAGCGGACACCCCCAAGCGGGTCGAGCTGGACGGCACGCCGGTGTCCATCGTCTCCACTGAGGGGGAGGTGTTCGCGATCAACGACATCTGCTCGCACGCGAACGTGTCCCTCTCGGAGGGCGAGGTCGAGGACTGCATGATCGAGTGCTGGCTGCACGGGTCGTCCTTCGACCTGCGCACCGGAAAGCCGTCCGGCCTGCCCGCGACGCGCCCCGTACCCGTATACCCCGTAAAGATCGAAGGGGACGACGTGCTCGTCTCCCTCACCCAGGAGTCCTGAGGTATCCATGGCAACGCTTGAAATCCACGACCTGCACGTCACCGTCGAGACCGGCGACTCGGCCACGGGTGCCCGCGAGATCCTCAAGGGCGTCGACCTCACCGTCAAGCAGGGTGAGACGCACGCCATCATGGGTCCGAACGGCTCCGGCAAGTCCACCCTGGCCTACTCGCTGGCCGGTCACCCGAAGTACACCATCACCGGTGGCACCGTGACCCTCGACGGCGAGAACGTCCTGGAGATGTCCGTCGACGAGCGCGCCCGCGCCGGCCTGTTCCTCGCCATGCAGTACCCGGTCGAGGTCCCCGGCGTCTCGGTCTCCAACTTCCTGCGCACCTCGGCCACCGCGATCCGCGGCGAGGCGCCGAAGCTGCGCACCTGGGTGAAGGAGGTCAAGGCCGCCATGGAGCAGCTCTCCATGGACACCTCCTTCGCCGAGCGCAACGTCAACGAGGGCTTCTCCGGCGGTGAGAAGAAGCGCCACGAGATCCTCCAGCTGGAGCTCCTCAAGCCGAAGATCGCGATCCTCGACGAGACCGACTCCGGCCTGGACGTCGACGCCCTGCGCGTCGTCTCCGAGGGCGTCAACCGGGTCCGCGAGGGTGGCGAGGTCGGCACGCTGCTGATCACCCACTACACGCGCATCCTGCGCTACATCAAGCCCGACTTCGTTCACGTGTTCGCGAACGGCCGTATCGCCGAGTCCGGTGGCGCCGAGCTCGCCGACCAGCTGGAGGCCGAGGGCTACGACAAGTACGTGAAGGGTGGCGCGACCGCGTGACACAGCTGCCTGGCCTCCTCGACACCGAGGCGATCCGCAAGGACTTCCCCCTGCTGGATCGTGTGGTCCACGACGGGAAGAAGATCGTTTATCTGGACAACGCGGCGACCTCGCAGAAGCCGCGCCAGGTGCTCGATGCGCTGAACGAGTACTACGAGCAGCACAACGCCAACGTCCACCGCGGCGTGCACGTGCTCGCCGAGGAGGCCACGGCGCTGTACGAGGGCGCTCGCGACAAGGTCGCCGCCTTCATCAACGCTCCGAGCCGCAACGAGGTGATCTTCACCAAGAACGCCTCGGAGTCGCTCAACCTGGTCGCGAACATGCTCGGCTGGGCGGACGAGCCCTACCGGGTGGACCGCGAGACCGAGATCGCCATCACGGAGATGGAGCACCACTCCAACATCGTCCCGTGGCAGCTGCTCGCGCAGCGCACCGGAGCGAAGCTGAAGTGGTTCGGCCTCACCGACGACGGCCGGCTCGACCTGTCCAACATCGAAGAGGTCATCACGGAGAAGACGAAGATCGTCTCCTTCACGCTGGTCTCCAACATCATGGGCACGGTCAACCCGGTCGAGGCGATCGTCCGGCGCGCCCAGGACGTCGGCGCCCTGGTGCTGATCGACGCCTCCCAGGCCGCTCCGCACATGCCGCTGGACGTGCAGGCGCTCGGCGCCGACTTCGTGGCCTTCACCGGCCACAAGATGTGCGGCCCGACCGGCATCGGCGTCCTCTGGGGCCGCCAGGAGCTGCTGGAGGACCTGCCGCCGTTCCTCGGTGGCGGCGAGATGATCGAGACCGTGTCGATGCACGCCTCGACGTACGCCCCGGCGCCCCACAAGTTCGAGGCGGGTACGCCCCCGATCGCCCAGGCCGTCGGCCTCGGCGCGGCCGTGGACTACCTGACCGCGATCGGCATGGACAAGATCGCCGCGCACGAGCACGCGATCACCGAGTACGCGGTCAAGCGCCTCCTGGAGGTGCCCGGCCTGCGGATCATCGGCCCCACCACGGCCGAGGACCGCGGCGCCGCGATCTCCTTCACGCTCGGTGACATCCATCCGCACGACGTCGGCCAGGTTCTGGACGAGCAGGGCATCGCGGTCCGCGTGGGACACCACTGCGCGCGCCCGGTCTGCCTGCGGTACGGAATTCCTGCGACGACGCGGGCGTCTTTCTACCTGTACTCCTCTCCGGCCGAGGTCGACGCGCTGATCGACGGCCTGGAGCACGTACGTAACTTCTTCGGATGACGAAGGACACGACGAAGGTGTTGGGGCCGCAGTGAAGCTGGATTCGATGTACCAGGAACTGATCCTGGACCACTACAAGCACCCGCACGGGCGTGGCCTGCGCGACGGCGACGCCGAGGTGCACCACGTCAACCCCACCTGCGGTGACGAGATCACGCTGCGCGTGAAGTACGACGGTGAGACGCTGACCGACGTCTCGTACGAGGGCCAGGGCTGCTCCATCAGCCAGGCCAGCGCGTCCGTACTGAACGAGCTGCTCGTCGGCAAGGAGCTGGCCGAGGCGCGGAAGATCCAGGAAGTGTTCCTGGAGCTGATGCAGTCCAAGGGCAAGCTGGAGCCGACCGAGGAGATGGAGGAGGTGCTGGAGGACGCGGTCGCGTTCGCCGGCGTCTCCAAGTATCCGGCGCGTGTGAAATGTGCTCTGCTGAGCTGGATGGCGTGGAAGGACGCGACGGCCCAGGCACTGGGCGGCGCGGAGAGGGAGACGGTATGACCGACAACGCGACGCCCGAGGCGTCGATCAAGCCGGCCACCGAGGAGGAGGTCCGCGAGGCCCTCTACGACGTGGTCGACCCCGAGCTGGGCATCGACGTCGTGAACCTGGGCCTGATCTACGGCATCCACGTCGACGACGCGAACATCGCCACCCTCGACATGACGCTGACGTCGGCGGCCTGCCCGCTGACGGACGTCATCGAGGACCAGGCGAAGTCGGCGACGGACGGCATCGTCAACGAACTTCGCATCAACTGGGTCTGGATGCCCCCGTGGGGCCCGGACAAGATCACGGACGACGGTCGTGAGCAGCTTCGCGCGCTCGGCTTCAACGTCTGATCGACGCCCGCGTGTGAGGGCCCCCGGCACGGTCGTGCCGGGGGCCCTCCCTGTTCTCCGGGCGGACGGGTGGTGTGCACCGGGAGTTGGCCGCGGTGGCCGAATCTTCTCGACGGCCGTCACGATGTGGCGCAGTACTGGAGAGGACCCCCTGTGACCGTTCGCCCTTCACCGGCCCGTCGCCGTCTGGGAGCGGCGGGAGCCGCCGGAGCCGCGGCCCTGCTCGTCGCGGGGCTGGCCGCCCCCGCGCACGCCGCCGGGTACGCCGACCCGACGGTCGCGCTGTCCGCCACGCACCTCAGCGGCGCGGTGGGCGCGTACGGCGACCCGTCCGTGACGGTGGACGTCGAGCAGGCCGGGATGCCGGCCGGCCTCCTGCGGCTGCGGGTGGTGTCGTCCAGCGACCCCTCGGTGGCGGGCGTGGGCGACGTGCGCCAGGAGCGGACCCGGACCGGCGACCGGACCCTGACCGTGCGGGCCCGCGCGCAGGGGTACACCGACCTGGTCCTGGAGGTGACCGGCCGCGGCGGGAAGACCGCGACCGCGACCCTGTCCTACGCGGCCTCGGCGCGGGTCGCCGCAGCGCCGGTCACCCGCTACCTCACCGGGTCCTCGGACGCCTCCGCCGCGGTCGACGCGGGCGGCGGGCACGTGCTGGTGGCCGACGACGAGTCCAACGTGCTGCGGCTCTACGACCGCTCCCGCTCGGGCGCGCCGGTGAAGACCTGGGACCTCGGCCCCGCCCTGGGCTGGAAGAAGGAGGCCGACATCGAGGCCGCCGCCCGGGTGGGCGACACCGTCTACTGGACGGGCTCGCTGGGCAACAACAAGGACGGCAAGTACAAGGCGGAGCGCAACACCGTCTTCACCACGCGGATCACCGGCTCGGGCGCCGCCACGGAGGTCTCCTTCGGCAGCGCCTACAAGGGCCTGCGCGAGGACCTGGTCGCCTGGGACGCGGCGCACGGCAACCGCTACGGCTTCGCGGCCGGGACGGCGACCGGCCAGGTGCCGAAGCGGATCGACGGCTTCAACGTGGAGGGGCTGGAGTTCGCACCCGGTTCCACGACCACGGCCTACCTGGGCTTCCGGGCCCCGCTGGCCCCGGCGGTGCCGGGCGGCAAGGCGCTCGTCGTGCCGGTCACCAACATCGACCGGGTCCTGGCGGACGGCGCCAAGGCGGTCTTCGGCGAGCCGATCGAGATGGACCTCGGCGGCCTGGCCGTCCGGGACCTCCGCAAGAACGCGGCCGGCCAGTACCTGATCCTCGCCGGCTCCTTCGCCGCCGACGACAACTCCGACCCGTACGCGCTCTACCAGTGGGACGGCGTACCGGGCCACGCCCCGAGGAAGCGGGCGGACCTGCCGACCACCGATCCCGGCGGCTGGGAGGCCGTGGTCGGCGTGCCCGACCTGCGCGTGCGCGGCGCCCGCGTCCAGCTGATCACCGACAGCGGCTCGGCCGACCTGTACGGGGACGGCACGGAGGCCAAGGACCTCGACCACCCGGAGTGGAAGAAGGCGCGGGCGGTCTGGTTCACCCTGGGGTGACCGTTGTGTACGCTCGTACACATGCCATACGCACTGCTCGCGGCGGCCATCGCCGCCGAGGTCGCCGGGACCACCGCCATGAAGTACAGCGACGGGTTCACGAAGCTGTGGCCGTCGCTGGGCACGCTGCTGGGGTACGCCATCGCCTTCACCCTGCTCGCGCAGACGCTGAAGACGATGTCGGTCGGCACGGCGTACGCGATCTGGGCGGGCGTGGGCACGGCCGCCATCGCCGCCATCGGCATGCTCTTCATGGGGGAGGCGGCCGGTACCGCGAAGATCTGCGGTATCGCACTGGTGATCGGCGGGGTGGTCCTGCTGAACCTCGGCGGGGCGGCGCACTGATGGCGCCGGGCGTGCGCCGGTACGACCCCGATCGGCGGCAGCGGATCGTCGACGCGGCCATCCGGGTGGTCGGGGCCAACGGCATCGCGGGGCTGAGCCACCGCAGCGCGGCCGCGGAGGCCGACGTACCGCTCGGGTCGACCACCTACCACTTCAAGACCCTGGACGACCTGCTGGTCGCGGCGCTGCGCCAGGCCAACGAGGGCTTCGCGCGGGCGGTGGCGGACTCCGGGGCCCTGGCCGACCCGGACACGGACCTCGCGGCGGCGCTGGCGCGGCTGCTGGGCGAGTTCCTGACGGCCGACCGGGGCCGGGCGGAGCTGGAGTACGAGCTGTACCTGGAGGCCCTGCGGCGCCCCGCGCTGCGGCCGGTGGCGGCGCAGTGGTGCGAGGGGGTGGCGCGGGCGCTGGCCGCCCGGACGGATCCGGTGACCGCGCGGGCCCTGGTGGCGGTGGTCGACGGCATCGGGCTGCAGGTGCTGCTGACGGACGCGGCGTACGACGAACCGTACGCGCGCGAGGTCCTGGGGCGGGTGCTGGGCCGGAGCTGAGGCGGGTCCGGCGAGGCGGGAGGGGACCGGCGGCGGGAAGGGCGGGAGGGCCGGCCGGGAGGGGCGCCGGCGGGCCCGTGTCCGTGGCCGCGCGGGCTTCCGGTGCGTGTTCCGTGCACGTTCTCGTACGGGGACACGGACCGGCACATGAGACCGGTTCGCGACCGCGGGCCGTCGCCGGTTAGGTTTCGGGCATGACTGCTACGCGTACCACCGGCGCCGTCGCCGCCGGACTTGCCACCATCACCGCCGACGGCACCGTCCTCGACACCTGGTTCCCCGCCCCCCGGCTGGTCGCCGAGCCCGGCCCGGCCGGCACCGAGCGCCTCACCGCCGAACAGGCCGTGGAGCTGCTCGGCGCCACCGCGCCGAAGGCGATCCGCTCGGACGCGGTCCGCGGCGTCGAGGTCGTAGCCGTCCGCACGGTCATCACCTCCCTGGAGGACAAGCCGCTGGACGCGCACGACGCGTACCTGCGCCTGCACCTGCTCAGCCACCGCCTGGTCAAGCCGCACGGCCAGAACCTGGACGGCGTCTTCGGCCTGCTCACCAACGTCGCCTGGACCTCGCTCGGCCCCGTCGCGGTCGACCAGGTCGAGACCGTCCGCCTCAACGCGCGCGCCGAGGGCCTGCACCTCCAGGTCACCTCGATCGACAAGTTCCCGCGGATGACGGACTACGTCGTCCCCAAGGGCGTGCGCATCGCCGACGCGGACCGCGTCCGCCTCGGCGCACACCTCGCCGAGGGCACCACCGTGATGCACGAGGGCTTCGTCAACTTCAACGCCGGAACCCTGGGCACCTCGATGGTCGAGGGCCGCATCTCCGCGGGCGTCGTCGTCGGCGACGGCTCCGACATCGGCGGCGGCGCGTCCACCATGGGCACCCTGTCGGGCGGCGGCAAGCAGATCATCGCGATCGGCGAGCGCACCCTGATCGGCGCCGAGGCGGGCGTGGGCATCGCGCTGGGCGACGAGTGCGTCGTCGAGGCGGGCCTCTACGTGACCGCGGGCACCCGCGTCACCCTGCCGGACGGCCAGATCGTCAAGGCCCTGGAGCTCTCGGGCGCCGACAACATCCTCTTCCGCCGCAACTCGGTCACCGGCGCCGTCGAGGCCCGCCCGTACAAGGCGGCCTGGGGCGGCCTGAACGAGGTCCTGCACAGCCACAACTGAGGCCCCACCGCCGGCGCCGCGGCTGACCCGCTGCCGGCGGCCGGTGCCGGTCGCCGCCGGGCCGCCCCCCCCCCGGCCGCGGCGGTCGGGGGCGCGGGGGCGCGGGA
>NZ_JBEOXU010000098.1:0-24485 GCF_040296725.1 Streptomyces sp. NPDC002044 | reverse complement strand
GGGCCGGGGCGTTCGTGTCGTACATCGTCTTCTCGTCGCACGCCGCGGCCCCCCGGAACCGTTGGGTTCCGGGGCCGCCCCTTTCGCGTGTGCGGGGCTCTGCGTGCCCCGTGGCCGCCCGGCCGGCCAGCCAGCCGGTATCGGTCCCGTACCCGGTCCCGTACCCGTACGGGACCGGCAGTCGGCTCCGGGGCGGGTGCGGGGCCCTGTGGCGGCCCCGGAGCGTACGGCCGCTGGTGGCGGCCCCGGGGCCGACGGCTGCCCGTAAGGCGGCGGTACGGCGCTGCGGTGACGAGCGCGGGCGGGCAGCGCGAAGCGCCGGCCGATGGTTCCGAACCGGGCTGCCGGAGGTCCTTGGCCGGTGACAAGCCGCACAGAACAAATCGGACGTACTAGAGCGATTCGTAGATCCAAAAGCCCTCAAACCGGACCTCTGCCCCAGTGGGGGAGCGGTCAACAGGCCGGAGCGCCCCGGCTCGGCTACGAGCCCGGGTAGTAACAGGGACGTTTGGGGAACGCCGGGGGCGCGGGTTACCAAGGTTGAGCCAGCCCGGCACGTGCTTGATCGTGCCGGGTCACTTCATGCCCCAAGAGGGCGTGACTCGTCCTGTCCCCGGCCTCGGAGGTCTATTTCATGTTCGCGAAGCGCGTCTCTACCCGTCGTACCCGCATTGCCGTCGGCGTAACCACTCTCGGTGCGGTGCTGGCCCTCGGGGCCGGGACGACCGCCGCGTTCGCCGACACGACGCAGACCGCCCTCACCGGCACCGCCCAGCTGGTCGCCGAGCAGGCGGCCGCCCAGGCCGCGGCTGCCAAGGGTGCGGCCGCCAAGGGTGCGAAGACCGGCCTGTGGGACAAGCCCGTCGAGAAGTACACGCTGTCCGCGACCTTCGGCAAGGGCGGCACCATGTGGTCGCACAAGCACTCCGGCCAGGACTTCGCCGTCCCCGTCGGCACCCCGGTCAAGGCCGCGGGCGCCGGCACCGTCGTGAAGGCCGGCCCCAACGGCGGTGGCGACGGCCCGGCCTACGGCAACGCCGTCGTGATCAAGCACGCGAACAAGACGTACTCCCAGTACGCGCACCTCTCGCGGATCCAGGTCAAGATTGGCCAGAAGGTCTCCACGGACCAGCGGATCGCCCTCTCCGGCAACACCGGAAACTCCAGCGGCCCGCACCTGCACTTCGAGATCCGCACCACCCCGAACTACGGCTCGGCGATCAACCCGGTCGCCTTCCTGCGCAACGCCGGCGTCCACCTCTAAGCGGCAGTCTCCAAGCGGCAGCACGCACGCGCCGGCCGGCCGGGACCGTCGGCCGGCCCGGATCAGAGCAGGACCCACGCGCCGCTCGGCTTGACCGACGGGGACAGCTTGTTCTGACGGACGGCGGCGACCTGCTCCGGCGACAGGGCCACCGCGAAGGCCCGCATGCTGTCCATGGCGCCGTTCCAGGAGCCGCTCCAGTTGCCCTCGTGGCGGGAGCGGGCCAGCTGGAGCGGGCCCGGGGCGTTGTAGACGCCCGTGACCTGCCCCTCCGAGGTCTTCTTGCCGTTCACGTACAGGGTGATCGTCTTCTTCTCGGCGTCGTAGGTGCCCGTCAGCGTCGTCATGGTCTTCGCCATCTTCAGGCCCTCCGCGGCGATGGTCTGCGTCGTGGAGTCGGCCCCCTGGTCGCTCGTCTGGACCCGGAAGATCCACGCCGGCTTGCCGTTCACCTCGTCCGAGCCCAGCTCGAAGCCGAAGGTCTTCTCGTTGCCCTGGCTGACGGCTATCTGGCGCCCCTTCGGGGAGCGGTTCCAGACGCGGGCGGAGACGCTGAAGCTCTTGGACGCGTCGACGACGCGCTTCTCGGCCTCGGCGTACGACTTCTCGTTGCCCTTGGTCCGCAGCTCGTAGTGCTTGTCGATCGCGAAGACGCCGGCCTCGGCGCTCATCTTCAGGTGGTCCTTGCCGCCGTGGTCGCGGATCAGCGTCGGGTCGCTGGCGACGGTGGGGGATTTGTCGACCGGGGCCTTGCTCTTGGAGCCCTCCGGCTTGGGGGAGGCCGACCCGGTGGCCGCGGGGGCCTTGTCCGCGACGTCCGCGGCCTTGTCCTCCCCGCCCAGCAGCAGGAACGTTCCGCCACCGGCGAGCAGGAGCAGTACGGCCGCCACGCCGCCGATCGTCCACAGCCGCTTCTTGCGCCGCTCGGCGGCCGAGCGGTCGGCGAGCGCGTCCCAGTCCGGCTGACCGGACCGCTGCCGCTCGAACGGCGCGGGCCGCGCCCCGGCCGGCGGCCACGCCCCGCCCTGATCGGCCGGCCCGCCCGCCCCGCCCTGATCGGCCGGGGCTCCCGGCGCGCCGCCCGGGAACTGCTGGTAGGAACCCGGCCGGTACGGTCCGGGCAGGTCCTGCTGGTACGGGTTCGGGTGCCCCTGCCCCTGCCCCTGGTCCGCCGGGTAGCCGTAGCCGTAGCCGCCGCCGGACGCGGGCGGCGGCGGGTGGCCGTAGCCGTCGCCCGTCGAGGGCCGCGGGTCCTGGTCGGCCGGGTAGCCGTAACCGCCGGACGCGGGCGGCCCCGGCGGGAACCCGTAGCCGCCGCTCCCCGGGGCGGGCTGCTCGGGCTGCGGGCTGCTGGGGGGATTCGTACCGTCGGTCATGCCACGGATGCTAAGTCACGCGCCCGGCGCGGCCTACGGCCCGGTACCGCTCCGGCCGGGCCCGCACCGGTCGCGGCCGTTCAGTCCTGCGGCAGTTTGACCACCGGGAAACTGCCCGTCGCCGTCGGGGCGTGCTCCGGAAGCCACAGCACCGCCACCGCGCCCGCCGCCGTGCCCTCGCGCTCGAAGCCGCCCGGGGCCGCCACGTTGCGGAACGTCAGCCGCGCGCCCAGCACCCGCGCCTGCCCCTCCGCGATCGTCAGCCCCAGCCCGTGGCCCACGCCCGCCCGGTCCGTGGACCCGGTCCGGAACCGGCTCGGCCCCTCGCGCAGCAGTGCCTCGGGGAAGCCGGGCCCGTGGTCGCGGACCCGTACGACCCGCCCCTCGACGTCCACCTGGATCGGCGGCTGACCGTAGCGCGTCGCGTTGGCCAGCAGGTTCCCCAGGATCCGCTCCAGGCGCCGCGGATCGGTGCTGACGATCTCGTCCGCCACGACCCGTACGGACGCCTCCGGCATCAGCGCCCGCACCCGGCGGCTCACGAACTCGCCCAGCGCCACGTCCTGGAGCTCCGCCCGCTCGGACGCGCTGTCCAGCCGGGCCACCTCCAGTACGTCCTCCACCAGGGCGCGCATCGCCTGCGCCCGGTCGCGGACCAGCTCGGTCGGCCGCCCGGGCGGCAGCAGTTCCGCCGCCGTCAGCAGTCCCGTCACCGGCGTCCGCAGCTCGTGCGCGATGTCCGCGGTCACCCGCCGCTCGGCTTCCAGGCGCTGCTGGAGCGCGTCGGCCATGGCGTCCACGGCCCGCGCGAGGTCGTCCGTCTCGTCCCGTACGAGGCCCCCGACGGCGTCCCGCACCCGCACCTCGGGGTCCCCGTGGGCCACCCGCTGCGCGGCCGCGGCGGCCTTGCGCAGCCGGCGCGAGATCTGTCCCCCGATGAGCACGCCGAGCGCCGAGCCGCCGATCACGACGGCGAGCGAGCCGACGACCAGGGCCTGGTCGAGGTCCCGCACCATGTTGGCGCTCTCCCGGAACTGCGTGTGCAGCGACAGCACCTGCCCGTTGCCCAGGGGCACCGCGGCCCACACCTCGGGCGTGCCCTTGCGGGTCTCCTGCACGTACGTGCCGCGCCGGCCGGAGCGCGCCTTCTCACGCAGCTCGGCGGGCAGTTCCGGATCGTTGAGCTTGGCCACCATGGGCGGCTTGCGGCCGGCCTCGGCGACGCCGGCCATGAACTGGACCCGGTCGAGCTGCGTCTCGCGGGCGCTCTCCAGCATCGACACCCGGGCAGCGCTGTGCACCACCAGGCTCAGCGCCACCGCGGTGAGCGCGCCGACCGCGGCGATGGCGAGGGTGATCTTCCAGCGGATCCCCGTACGGAGGGTGAAGCGCCTCATGCCGTCCCGGCCTCAGGCCTTCAGCTTGTATCCGAAGCCGCGGACCGTTTCGATCCGGTCCTGGCCGATCTTGGTCCGCAGTCGCTGGACGTGGACGTCGACGACACGGGTGTCGCCGCCCCAGTCGTAGTCCCACACCCGCTCCAGCAGGCGGTCGCGCGACAGTACGGTGCCGGGCGCGGAGGAGAACTCCAGCAGCAGCCGCATCTCGGTCGGCGTCAGCGCCACGGCGGCGCCCGCCTTGCGGACCTCCATGCCCTCGGTGTCGACCTCCAGGTCGCCGAAGGCCAGCACCCCGCGCTCGCCGGAGTCGTCCTCGTCGCCGGACCCGCCGTTCCGCGGGCCGCCGGCGTGGCCGAAGCGGCGCAGCACGGCGCGGATGCGGGCGACCAGGACGGAGCCGTCGAAGGGCTTGGTGACGTAGTCGTCGGCGCCCGCCTCCAGGCCCAGCACCACGTCGATGGAGTCGGCGCGCGCCGACAGCATGATCACCGGGACGGTGGACTCGTCGCGGATGCGCCGGCACAGGCTCACGCCGTCCATGCCGGGCACCATCACGTCGAGCAGCGCGATGTCGGGGCGGTCGGCCCGGAAGGATTCCAGACCGGACAGGCCGTCGGGCATCGCGGTGACCACGAACCCGTCGCGTTCCAGCGCCAGGGTGGTGGCCTCGCGGATGACGTCGTCGTCCTCCACGAACAGGACATGGGTCTCGGCCATGCGGGAGCCTCGCCTCGGTTCTTCTCTTCGCTCGGTACTGAGGTGGTCAGGTGGGTCGGGCGCCGGAGCGGCCGGGCGGTCAGTTCTTCGGTGTGACCACCGGTGCGGGCTGGCCCCCGCCGTCGACCACGTTGCTGTACTCCGAGTGCACCCGGTCGTGCTCGACGAACTTCTCCCCGTTCCAGCGGTACGTGATCACGTCCTCGCCCGACGGATAGGCGAGCGCGTCGCTCTTTCCGTAGACCTGCTTCGTGACCACCAGGTCGCCCCGGTCGATCTCCGCGTAGACGGGTGGCTGCTCGTCCGAGAACACATTCTCGTACTTTCCGCTGTCCTCCCGGTACACGAACGAGCCGCGGCCCAGGGCGTCGGCGCAGGACAGCACGTTGACGACGACGTCCACGACGGGGCTGCCGGTGACCCGGCCGTAGCTGACGTCGACCGGGTACTCCTTGCCCGTACAGGGCTTGAGGTCGCGTTTGATCGCGTTGCTGACCTTGGGGTCCGCCATGAGGAGCCGGACCGGGTCCACCTTCGCCGCCGGCTTCCCCGACGCCGTCGAGGCGGGGTCGGCCGAGGAGGGGGACGGGGCCGTCTTGGCCACGGTGTCGGTGCGCGCCGGGCCGCCGTCGCGCAGGCCGGTGCCGCCGGTGGCGCAACCGACCGCGAACACGGCTGTGCCGACGAGGACGACCGTCCCCGCCGACATCAGCACCAGCGACCCACCGCTGCTCAAACCCTGGCCTTTCAGGCCGCGCACCGCTCACGCCCCTCGTACCGCATGGTGTGGTCACCGCGTTCCAGCGCGCGCATGTCGAGGTCCCGGCTCTCCAGTTCCTGCCGGAGGCGGGCCAGTGCGCGGTGCAGGGTGCTCTTCACGGTTCCCGCCGACATCCCGAGCGCCGCGGCCGTCTCCTCGGTGCTCATCTGCTCCCAGTGTCGCAGCACCACCACGCTGCGCTGTTTGGGCGCGAGCACCGTGAGGATGTCCATCAGCAGGGCGCGGTCGGCGCGCTGGTCGGAGCCGTCCTCGACGGAGGCGTCCGGGAGCTGCTCGGTGGGGACCTCGTCGAGCTTGCGGGCGCGCCACCACTCGGTACGGGTGTTGATCATGACCCGGCGGAGGTAGGCGTCGGCCAGGGACTTGTCGGCGATGCCGTCCCAGCGGCCGTAGGTGCGGACGAGGGCGGTCTGCAGGAGGTCCTGCGCGTCGGTGGGGTCCGGGACCAGGCGCCGGGCACTGCGCAGCAGCGCGTCCTGCCGAGTGCGTACGTACTCCTCGAATTCGAGTACCTCGCCGTGCGCCATCTCAGACCGCCTCCGTTCCGTCCAACCGCTCAACCGCTGCCTTACGGACCTGAAGGTACGGAGGGGTTGTCACGGGCCTGTGCGGGCCAGCCTTCGGTGGGCGCACGGACACCCATAGGTTGTGTAACAGTGCCCGTGAGCTGCGGTTTCCCGGTCCGGAAGCGGAATTGGGCAGTCAGCTCCGGACCGGTTCCCGTCAGGTCTGCGGAAGCCGGTAGAGGCCGCCGGCGAGAGGCTCCACGAGCCCGTCGGAGACCAGGCCGTCCAGCGCCCGGGCGCGCTGCACCGGTTCGTCCCAGACGGTGTCGAGCACCGCCTGCGGAACCGCGCCCACCGCCTCCCGGAGCACCGCCAGGAGCTTGCCGCGCACCTGCCGGTCCGTGCCGGCGTACGTCTGCCCGCGCCGCGGCGGCCCGTCGTGCGCCGGCTTCCCGGCCAGCCGCCAGGCGCACAGCCGGGCCACCGGGCAGCGGGCGCAGTCCGGGCTCTTCGCGGTGCACACGAGCGCGCCGAGTTCCATCGAGGCCGCCGCCCAGCGGGCCGCCGTGTCCTCGTCCGGCGGGAGCAGGGCCCGGGCGAGGCGCCGTTCGGCGGCGGTGGTGGCGTTCGGCGGGTACTCGACCCCGGTGGAGGCCCGCGCGAAGACCCGCCGGACGTTGGTGTCCAGCACGGCGTGCCGCTGCCCGTACGCGAACGAGGCGACGGCCGCCGCGGTGTACTCGCCGATGCCGGGCAGCGCGAGCAGCTGGGCGTGGTCCCGCGGTACGTCGCCCCCGTGCCGTTCCGTTATGGCCAGGGCCGCGCCGTGCAGCCGCAGGGCCCGCCGGGGGTAGCCGAGCCGCCCCCAGGCCCGTACGGCCTCGCCGGGGGCGTCGGCGGCGAGGTCGGCGGGCCGGGGCCACCGGGCGAGCCACTGCTCGTACACCGGCAGGACCCGCTTGACGGGGGTCTGCTGGAGCATGAACTCGCTGACCATGACCCCCCAGGGGCCGGCCTCGGGACGGCGCCAGGGCAGGTCGCGGGCGTGCTCGTCGAACCACGCGATGACGGGGGAGTGCAGGGCGGAGGTCGCCGCGGAGTGTGACGCGGACGTCTGTGACGCGGACGTCTGCGACGCGGAGGTGTGTGATGGGGATGCAGTCATGGCAGACGGCATCCTGACACGTTTCGCCCCTACCGCGCCGGGCCCGGACCGGTAAACCAGACAGCGGCGCGGACCCCGCTCGCCCGCATGGCCGCCGTGATCGTACTGATCGGACCGGTGAGCGCCAGCACGGCGAGGGCGGCCACCGCGCCGCCCAGCAGCAGACCGACCGCCACGTCGTGCGGGTAGTGCACGCCGACGAAGACGCGGGAGAAGGCCATCAGCAGGGCCACCGGCACGGTCAGCAGCGCGAGGCGGCGCACGGCGAGGGCGAGGGCGACGGCGGCGGCCCCGGCGATCGACGCGTGGTTGCTGGGGAAGGACCAGTCCCCGACCGGGGGGCAGACGAGCAGCGAGGCGGCCGCCCCGGTGACGGCACGACAGGGCCGGTCCTCGTCCATCGTGGACTTCAGGGCCTCGGAGGTGACGTACGCGAGGGCGGTGGCCAGCGGCGCGAGGACGGCGAGCGCCACCGTCCGGGGGCTGCGCCGGCTGCGCGAGCGCCACCAGACGGATATGAACAGCACGCCGAAGAGGAGGAGGCCGTACTCCGTCCATATCTCGAAGGCCGTCCGCACCCAGCCGGGCGTCGAGTGGGCGAAGTCGGTGATGTCGCGATAGAGGTCGGAGCTGTCCATGGTCACCGACGGTACTCAAGGAAAAAGGGCACCCGCGTCAGACTCCTGGCTGATTCCGGCCGCTTGTGACCGGGTTCGCGGGGTTCGGCAAGCTGATGATCGGCAAATCGAGCCCGCCGCACGGCATGTGGGGCACGGAACGGAGCGCGGACTCTCGTAAAGTTCCGTCCGTGGGATCTCTGCGCAATCCGGTCGGGCCGCTCCCCTCCTCCATCTACTGGCGACGGAGGGCTGTGCTGGCGTCCGTTGCCGCGCTCCTCGCGATTCTCGCCGTATGGGCCGTCAGCTCCGGCGGGAACGGGTCGAGTACGAACGGCAAGGGCCAGGGCCGCCCCGGCACCATCACGATCACCCCCGGCCCCTCGGGCACCGGGCCGGCGATCAGTCAGGCCCCGGGCGGCCGGGCCGAGTCGGGTGGCGCCGGTACGACCGGGGCCGAGGGCGGCGGCTCCGCGGGCACCGGCAAGAACGGCGAACCGGGCGCGTCCCCCGGCGCGGGCGCGGCCGGCGCCGCGGCGGCGGGTGCCGGGGGCGGTGGCGGTGGCGCGGCGCAGGTTCCGGCCGACTCCGCGCTTCCCACGTGCGCGGCCAGCGCCCTCCAGTGGGAGGTGAAGAGCGCGAAGAACGAGTACGAGGCGAACGAGAAGCCTCGGCTGGAACTGATCGCCCGCAACGTCTCCGGAACCACCTGCAAGGTCGATCTCGGCCCGAAGCAGGCAATCCTGACGATCCTTCAGGGGCGCGACAGCAAGGCGGTGTGGTCCACGGCGGACTGCCCGCCGGGCGCCGGCAACGTCTTCTTCCGGGTCTCCGCGCAGAGCGAGACCAAGCACGTCGTCGAATGGGACCGCACGTTCAGCGCCCCGAACGCGTGCCAGACGCCTCCGCCGGGCAGCGCGACCGCGGACACGTACGTGGTGGAACTCAAGTCCCCCGGCATGCCGGTGGCCAACACCTCGTTCGTCCTGAAGCAGGACTGACGCTCCGTCCCCCCTCCGGCGCCGGCCGGAAGGGGGACGCGCGGGGCACGTCCCGCGTCAGGCGTGGCGCACGTCCCGCGTCTCGCGCGTCTTAGACGTAGCGCTCCAGGATGGACGATTCCGCGAGGCGGGACAGGCCCTCGCGGACGCTCCGCGCCCGTGCCTCGCCCACGCCGTCGACTGTCTGGAGGTCGTCCACGCTGGCCGCGAGCAGCTTCTGCAGGCCGCCGAAGTGCTCGACCAGGCGCTCGATGATGGCCCCCGGCAGGCGCGGCACCTTCGCCAGCAGCCGGTAACCGCGCGGCGACACCGCCGAGTCCAGGGTCTCCGGCGACCCGGTGTAGCCCAGGGCCTTCGCGACGATCGCCAGTTCCAGCAGCTCCGGATGCGTCAGGGCGTCCAGTTCGGACAGGGCCTCGTCCACCGTGCGGGAACGCTTCGCCGTCGGCTCCGGCACGTAGTCCCGGATGACCAGCTCCCGCTCCTGCTCGATCCCGACCGTCAGCTCGTCCAGCTGGAGCGACAGCAGCCGCCCGTCCGTGCCCAGTTCGACGACGTACTCGGCGATCTCCGTCGCGATCCGGCGCACCATTTCCAGCCGCTGGGCGACCGCCGTCACGTCACGGACGGTGACCAGGTCCTCGATCTCCAGTGCCGACAGCGTGCCCGCGACCTCGTCGAGGCGCAGTTTGTACCGCTCCAGCGTGGCGAGGGCCTGGTTCGCGCGCGACAGGATCGCCCCCGACTCCTCCAGGACCCGCCGCTCACCGTCCACGTACAGCGCGATCAGCCGCATCGACTGCGACACGGAGACCACCGGGAAGCCGCACTGCTTCGAGACGCGGTCCGCCGTGCGGTGCCGGGTGCCGGTCTCCTCCGTGTGGATCGACGCGTCCGGCACCAGCTGCACGCCGGCCCGCAGGATCTTGGTGATGTCCTTGTCGAGGATGAGCGCGCCGTCGAGCTTGCACAGCTCGCGCAGCCGGGTCGCGGTGAACTCCACGTCCAGCACGAAGCCGCCCGTGCACATCGCCTCGACGCTCTTGTCCATCCCGAGCACGATGAGCCCGCCGGTGTTGCCGCGGACGATCCGTTCCAGCCCGTCACGCAGCGGCTGACCAGGTGCGACCGCGCTCAGCGAAGCACGCATCATGGCTTCCTGCTTGGAGCTCGCGCCCGACTTTCCGGATGCTGCTGCCCCGTCCTTGGCTGCCACTGCACTCCTCGGGTCGCGGGTTGCGCCGCCTGCGTACGGCCGGGCGGACCATCCGGAAGTCTACCGGCGCGCGCTGCGGCCCCGCCGTTGCTTGCGCGGGTCCGCCCGGCGGGGAGCTCGCAGGGGCCCCCTGACCAGGGGATCCGCCCGCTAGTCGGCCGCCTGCTAGTCGGCCGCCTGCTAGTCGGCCGCCCGCTAGTCGGCCGCCCGCTCCTTGGCCGGCGTACGGGAGCGCCCGCGCGGCAGCACGCGCAGGGCGTCACCCATGTCGGCCACCTCCACGACCTTCATCCCGGCCGGGACCTTGCCCGGATCGCACGGTACGAGGGCGTGGGTGAAGCCGAGCCGGTGCGCCTCCGCCAGCCGGCGCTGTACGCCCGTCACCCGCCGCACCTCGCCGGCCAGGCCCACCTCGCCGATGGCGACGAGGTTCTTCGGGAGCGGTACGTCGCTGGCGGCCGAGGCCAGGGCCAGCGCGATCGCCAGGTCGGCGGCCGGCTCGGTCAGCTTCACCCCGCCCACGGTCGCGGAGTAGATGTCGCGCTTGCCGAGCGCGGTGATCCGGCCGCGCTGCTCCAGCACCGCCAGCATCATCGACACCCGCGAGGTCTCCAGCCCGGAGGTCGTGCGCCGGGGCGAGGGGATCTGCGAGTCCACCGTCAGCGCCTGCACCTCCGCGACCAGCGGGCGCTTGCCCTCCAGGGTCACCGTCAGGCAGGTCCCCGGAACGGCCTCGGCACGCCGGGTCAGGAACAGCCCGCTCGGATCGGCGAGCCCGGTGATCCCCTCGTCGTGCAGCTCGAAGCAGCCGACCTCGTCGGTGGCGCCGTACCGGTTCTTGATGCCGCGCACGAGCCGCAGCCGGGCGTGCCGGTCGCCCTCGAAGCTCAGCACCACGTCGACCAGGTGCTCCAGGAGCCGGGGGCCGGCGATGGCCCCGTCCTTGGTCACGTGTCCCACGAGGATGGTGGACATGCCCCGCTCCTTGGAGGCCCGGATCAGCGCCCCGGCCACCTCGCGCACCTGGGCCATGCCGCCGGGCGCCCCGTCGATCTCGGGGGAGGCGATGGTCTGTACGGAGTCCAGGACGAGGAGGGCGGGCTTCACGGCGTCGAGGTGTCCGAGCACCGCCGAGAGGTCGGTCTCGGCGGCGAGGTAGAGATGGTCGCTCAGCGCGTGGATCCGGTCGGCCCGCAGCCGCACCTGGCTCGCGCTCTCCTCGCCCGTGACGTACAGCGTGCGGTGCTCGTCGCCGGCCGCCTTCGCCGCCACGTCCAGCAGCAGCGTCGACTTGCCCACGCCCGGTTCCCCGGCGAGCAGCACGACGGCGCCGGGCACCAGGCCGCCACCGAGGACGCGGTCCAGCTCGTCCACGCCGGTGCTGCGCGCGGTCGCCGTCCGGCCGTCGACCTGGGCGATCGGCACGGCGGCGGTGGAGACCCGGCCCGCGGCGGTGGTGCGCACGGCGGGCGCGCCCATCTCCTCGACGGTCCCCCACGCCTGGCACTCGGGACACCGCCCGAGCCACTTCGCGGTGCTCCACCCGCACTCGGTACAACGGTAGGACGGCCGGTCCTTGGCGGATGAACGAGCGGTGCGGGCAGCCATGCGCCCCACCGTAGCCGCCCCCACCGACAACACCGGCGGGGGCGGGTGGGGCGGACGCTCCCGCCTCTCCCACCTCTCCCGCCCGGAAGGTGTGCCGGAACGACCGCGTCAAGGCCCGCGTCAGCGCGTCGCCGATCTGTTCACCCGTAAGGGCTAAAACTGCTGAAGGCTTCCGGGCCGTCACCGGCGCGCCGCCTACGGTCGCGAGGTGAACAGCAGCAACCAGGCACACCCCTCATCGCGCACCGGCGCACACCCGGCGCACGGGCGCACGCCCTCAGAGGGTCCGGAGGAGGGTTCCACGGGGGGTCCCGCGGGTGCCCGGGGTCCTGTGGGTCCCGCGGGTCCGGTGGGGGAGCGGCAGCCGCCGGAGCCGCCGCCGTTCCGGCACGAGCCCTACCTGGACGGCCTGTTCACCTACTGCCTGTCGGTGCTGTGCGACCACGACACCGCCACCGAGGTGCTGGGCGACGCCCTCGCCGCGGCCGAGCGGTACCCCGGCCGCTGCCCCGACGAAGGGGACCGGCGGGCCTGGCTGTACGCCCTCGCCCGCTGGGGCTGCCTGCGCCGGCTCGCCGAGAAGCGCCGCGACCGGCGGGGAGCGCATTCCGCCCGGCGCACGCCGGAGCGCATCGACGGCGCGCACGCGCCGGGGGGCGCGACCCCCGGCCCGGACGGCGGCGAGCGCGTCCCCGTCGGCCGGCGTCCCCTCGACGTGAGCGCCTACCGCCGTACCGAGCTGGCCCGGCTCGCCTGGCCCGAGGCCGCCGGAACCACCCCCGAGCAACGTGAGGCCCTCGAACTCGCCGTACGCCACCGCCTCGGCGTCACCGAACTCGCCGCCGTCCTCGGTACGCCCCCCGCCGCCGCCCGGGAGCTCCTGTCCGGGGCCGCCTGCGAGGTCGAGCGCACCCGCGCCGCCCTCGCCGTGGTGGAGACCGGCGGCTGCCCCAGCGTGTCCCGGCTCACCGGCGACGGCCAGGTGCTGCTGTCCACCAGCCTGCGCGCCGAACTCGTCCGGCACGTCGACGACTGCCCGCGCTGCCGCCGCGTCGCCGAACGCGTCGGCGCCGGCTCCCCCTGGCCCGGCTCCGGCATCGACACGGCCGCGCTCCCCCTGGTCCCCGCTCCCCGCACCGCCGTCCACGCCGCGATGCTCCGGTCCGGCCGCCGGGGCGGCGGGCCCGGCCCGCGCTTCGACCGCACCGGGTTCCCGATGGACCCCAAGGACCGCGCCGCCCGGCGCGACCGGCTGCGCGCCCGTGCGGTGACCACCACCGTCGTCGCCACCGTCGTCGCGGCCCCGGTCCTGGCGCTGTGGGCGGCGTACCGGGGCGCCCCCAGCACCGGCGAGCCCGTCGGCGGAGACGTCACCCGCGTCTCCGCCGGCGAGTCCGAGATCCCGCCGCATGCCGGGGGCCGCCCGCTGGCCGCGTACGAGAACGCCGGCAACGCCGCCAGGACCACCGGCGGCCCCGGCTTCGCCCCGGGCAGCGCCGAACCCGACGTGTTCGTCGAGGTGATCAGCACCGGCCCGCCGGTCCCCTCCGACGCGGGCCGCCCCGGCGCCCCCGGCCGCCTCACCGTCGCCGCGTCCTCCCACGGCGCCACCACGCTGCTCACCCTCACCGCCTCCGGCGGCGGGCCGGTGGACTGGCAGCTGTGGTCCGACGCCCCGTGGCTGCGCGCGAGCCGGACCGCGGGCACGCTGGCCCCCGGGGAATCGGTCACCCTGCGGATCACCGTGGACACCGGTGCCCAGCCCGTCGGCGCCTGGACGGCCCGCGTCGGGGTCGACCCGGGCGGCGCCGTCGTCGCCATCCAGGGCCGCGGCCGCCCGGCGCCGCCGCCCGCCGAGCCGCCGCCGCCCGCGAGCCCGCGGCCCCCGTCGGCGGAGCCGACCCCGCCGCCGGCCACCCCGGCCCCGACGCCCACGCCGACCGAGCCGACGATCCCGCCGTCCCCGACCACCGAGCCGTCGGCGGAGCCGACGGACGGGACAGGAGGAACGGTTTCCCCGCCCCCGCCCCCGCCCCCGCCGGCCACCGACCCGCCGGCCCCGGGCTCCTAGCGGGTGCCCGGTCCGGGCGCCCGGGTCCCGGGGCGCCTCAGGGTGCGACCGGGTCCGCCGGGTGCGGGGCCATCGGCAGCAGCGAGGCGAGCCGCGCCTCGCACAGCCGGACGAGTTCCGCGTACGCCTCCTTGCCCATCAGCTCCGTCAGCTCGGGCCGGTACGTCACGTACACCGGGTCCCCGGCGCCGTGCGCGGAGGTCGCCGACGTGCACCACCAGTGCAGTTCGTGGCCGCCCGGCCCCCAGCCGCGGCGGTCGTACTCGCCGATCGACACCTGGAGGACGCGGGTGTCGTCGGGCCGGTCGATCCAGTCGTACGTCCGGCGGACGGGCAGCTGCCAGCAGACGTCGGGCTTCGTCTCCAGCGGCTCGCGCCCCTCGCGCAGCGCGAGGATGTGCAGCGAGCACCCCGCTCCGGCGGCGAAGCCGGGCCGGTTCTGGAAGATGCACGAACCCTCCCAGCGGCGGGTCTGCTTCTCCCCGTCGTCATCGAGCTGGGTCCAGCCGGTCTCGCTGCCCACGTCGTGGAACTGCCACAGCTCGGGCGTCAGCCGGGCCACGTTCTCGGCGACGCGCTTCTCGTCGTCCTCGTCGGAGAAGTGCGCGCCGAGCGTGCAGCAGCCGTCGTCCGCCCGGCCCGCCTGGATGCCCTGGCAGCCGCTGCCGAAGATGCAGGTCCAGCGGGAGGTCAGCCACGTCAGGTCGCAGCGGAAGACCTGTTCGTCGTCGGCGGGATCGGGGAACTCCACCCAGGCGCGGGGGAAGTCGAGCCCCTTCTCGTCGGGTACCGCGGGCTTGCGCTTGCCCTTGGCCTTGCCCGCGTCCTTCTTCGACCGGGTCGTGTTGGCCTTCTTCGTATTTGGCACAAACCCAAGCGTCTCAGATCAACCGAGGGATCCTGAGCCGGCCTGAGTGACCCGGCTCGAGGATGTGTGCCCAACGTGGAGGGGTGGCGTGGGCGTGGAGGTGGAATCCCGCACCCAGTGCTGTTCCTCGTGGCCGGTGTCGGCCGGTGGTGGGTGTGCTGATCGTCGTCACGCTCTGGTGCCGTTGGGCTGCGCGGGGCAGTCGGGGCCGGTCCGTGTGAGCGTGTCCCTCCGGACGCTGGCCCGCTGGGCCCGGGGGCCCGGCAGGGGAGGGTGTCCGGCGTCGCCTGGGCGTCGGACGTGTTGTCCTGTGCCGGGTGGGTTCGGTTTTGGCCCGGTCCCGCCGGCTGGTCTTCGGCGTGGCGGATGTGGTGACCGCCCCCGCTTCGAGGCTGTCGACGACGGCGCGGATGACCATGACTCCGGCGCTGCGGTCGGTGACGGTTCTGGTCTGGTGGGTGAGGCCGCGCGCTGCGATGCGCTGCCACGCGCCTTGGTCGCGGTCACCCTGCCAGCCGCAGTCCGGATGGGGACAGACGGCCCATTTCCAGCCAGGTGTGGTGGGGCGGTCAGGAGCCTTGCGGTGCCGTAACGGGGTGAGGCAGCGCGGGCAGTGCCTGGAGGTGTTGCGCGCGGGGACGATGACGACCGCTATGCCCGTTTCAGCGGCTATGTGTCGCATCCGGTCCACGATCTGCCCGCGTACCTGCTGGGAGAGCCGTGTGTTGAGGGTGCGGCCCATGCCACGGGCTTCCAGCGAGCGGAGGTCTTCCACGTAGATGACGCTCGCCCCGGCGGCGATGGCCTGGTCGACCGCCCAGCGGGCGGCACCCCGGGCCAGTGCGTCGTTGAGGTTCGACCTGCGTGCGCAGACCCGGATGATCTCCTCGCTCAGAACGGTGTGCTTGCCTGCCAAGGCGTGCTGCTCGCTTCCCGTGATGAGGCGCTGGTAGCGGTCGGCTTTGGCATGCAGGAACTCGAACTGGCGGCGTAGCCGGTGCTGTTTGGCCAGGACTCCGGCTGCCCGGAACATGCCTCCGGACCCAAGCACCGTGATCCGTCCGCCGTCGTCCAGGCGAGCGGCTCCGGCGGACAGCAGAGTGTTCAGACCCCAGTCCACACCCAGTGCGGCCCTGTGTCCGCTGCGAACGGTTTTCGGTACGCCGTGGGTGTAGGCGAGATCGACACGGATACCGCCCCGATGCGGGCGCAGGGTGGGCAGATGCAGCACCGCGGTTACGGGGATCGTCGAGGGCAGCTTGATGGAACAGGACACCCACGTCCAGTCCCGGTAGGACTTCGGGTCGGGCCGGGTGGGGAGCTGCAAACGCAGCAGTGCACGGCCCGGGTCATCGGCCCGTTCGATGGTGGCCTGCTGCCCGTCACATGCTGACAACAGCAGCATTCGAGCGGCTTTAGGTGTGTCCTCCAGCGCGAACACATCGGCGGGCATGACGCCGTTTCTCTTGAGGAACGCGGCGATCTGCCGGGTACGGGACGTGATGACGCTGGACGGCAGGAGCTGCCCGCCCGGCACCGCCGCGCGCACCGCATCCCACTCCTGACCCGTGCGTCTGCCGGGGGCGGCAGGCCAGGTCTCGACGACTGCGGCGGTGAGGTCGCCGCGCCACTTCACCGATCGGAGGACGCGTCCGGCCTGCTCCTGTGCCATGCGAACGATCCGGTCATTGACACGAACACCAGCCGGCGGCACGACGGTCCAGCCCAGACGGCGCAGAGCCATCCACGCGTGCGACGGCAGCCTTCTGCCCGCAGCGTCCTCACCCGACGCGAGCGCATCCACATCACACGAGCTCCAGTGCGCTCCCAAGAGCTCGGCACTCATACCGGCAACCAGGGCGGTAGCCCAGCCGACGCGTTCCGTCAGCACAGACGCGGGCAGTAGCAGCCCGCTCTTCTCGTCCACACCGCGTCGAAGCAGGCCGCGGACACAAGCGGTCCGAGTCGCCTCGCTCTTAACGAGTGGCATCTTTCGGTGCAACGTCCCCACGCCCTGACAGCTGGTGCTGTCATCCGATCAACGACACCCGCGCCGAAAGGTCACTCTGTTCGATCTGTGAACTCACAACCGGTAACCGTGTGCAAGGCGAAACGCGGGAGAACCGCACATGATCGCGACCGATGCCCAAGAAGGTGCGTGAACCTAAGCGCCCCTTACGCGACCCCCCGTCCTTCGCCGCAGTAGCGTTTCCCCCTATGAGACTCGGTGTCCTTGACGTGGGTTCGAACACGATCCATCTGCTGGTGGTCGACGCGCACCCCGGTGCGCGCCCCCAGCCCGCGCACTCGCACAAGGTGGACCTGCGCCTGGCGGAGCTCCTCGACGAGCGCGGCGCCGTCACGCCGGAGGGCGTCGAGCTGCTGGTGTCGGTGATCGGCGAAGCGGTGCAGGCCGCCGAGGACAAGGGCTGTGAGGACCTCGTCCCCTTCGCGACCAGCGCCGTCCGCGAGGCCACGAACGCGGACGAGGTCCTGGCGCGCGTCAAGCTGGAGACGGGCATCGACCTGCCCGTCCTCAGCGGTGACGACGAGGCCCGGCTGACGTTCCTCGCGGCGCGCCGCTGGTTCGGCTGGTCGGCCGGGAAGCTGCTGGTCCTCGACATCGGCGGCGGCTCGCTGGAGATCGCGTACGGGATGGACGAGGAGCCGGACCGCGCCGTCTCCCTCCCGCTCGGCGCGGGCCGGCTCACGGCGGGCTGGCTGCCGGGGGACCCGGTGGACGCGGCCGACGTCCGTGCGCTGCGGCGCCACGTACGGGCCCAGATCGCGCGGTCGGTCGGGGAGTTCAGCCGCTTCGGCGCCCCGGACCACGTGGTGGCCACGTCGAAGACCTTCAAGCAGCTGGCCCGCATCGCGGGCGCGGCCCGCTCGGCGGACGGCCTGTACGTGCAGCGGGACCTGACCCGCAAGTCCCTGGAGGAGTGGGTCCCGCGCCTGGCCGCGATGACCACGGCCCAGCGGGCGGCCCTCCCGGGGGTCTCGGAGGGACGGGCGAACCAGATCCTGGCGGGCGCGCTCGTCGCGGAGGGCGCGATGGACCTCTTCGGCGTGGAGGAACTGGAGATCTGTCCCTGGGCCCTGCGCGAGGGCGTCATCCTGCGCAGGCTCGACCACCTGCCGGCGGTGGGCGCGGAACGGCCCCAGGACGGAAGCGCCGTCCCCAGCCGACGGCAGGGGTGACGAGGACGGGCGCGGAGCCGGCGAAGACGACGCCTGCCCGGTCCGGCGGGTGACTCTCGTGACATCCCGGACCGTGCCGCGCCCCGCCGGCAGACCGCGGCGCGCCGGCCGGCAGACCCCTGGCAGCCCCGTATCCGCAGCTCGGACCGGCCGGCGCGCGGCCAGGGCCGCGCGGGGCGTGCGCCGGGCCGGTACGCCCCTCCCGGGCGCCCCTTCGGCCCGTCCGGGCCCGGCGCCGCGTCGGGCCCGTACCCTGTGTCCGTGGCAGAACCAGTCCGCGTACCGACCGCGAAAGTCGCGCTCTCCACGGCCTCCGTCTATCCGGAGTCCACGGCGACCGCCTTCGAGATCGCCGCGCGCCTCGGTTACGACGGCGTCGAGGTGATGGTCTGGACGGACCCCGTCAGCCAGGACGTCGACGCCCTGCGCCGCCTCTCCGACCACCACCGGGTGCCGATCCTCGCCGTCCACGCGCCCTGCCTGCTCATCACCCAGCGCGTCTGGTCCACCGATCCGTGGACCAAGCTCCAGCGCGCCCAGGCCGCGGCCGAACGGCTCGGTGCCTCCACCGTCGTCGTGCACCCGCCGTTCCGCTGGCAGCGCCAGTACTCCCGGGACTTCGTCTCCGGCATCTGGCGGATGGCCGACGAGACCGATGTCCGCTTCGCCGTCGAGAACATGTACCCCTGGCGCTACCGCGACCGCGAGATGCTCGCGTACGCGCCGGAGTGGGACGTCACCAAGGACGACTACCGGCACTTCACCGTCGACCTCTCGCACACCGCGACCGCCCGTACCGACGCCACCGCGATGATCGACCGGATGGGCGACCGGCTCGCGCACATCCACCTCGCCGACGGGAACGGCTCGGCGAAGGACGAGCACCTCGTCCCCGGCCGGGGTACGCAGCCCTGCGCCGAGCTGCTGGAGAGCCTGGCCCGTACGTCCTTCGACGGCCACGTCGTCATCGAGGTCAACACCCGGCGCGCGATGTCCGCCGCCGAGCGCGAGGCCGACCTCGCCGAGGCGCTGGCCTTCACCCGGCTGCACCTCGCGACCGCGTCCGGTGCCTCTGATGCCGCCGGGGTCCCCGGTCCGCCCGGTGTCCCCGGTGTCCCCGCCCTCCGGCCCCGGGCCCGGCGCACGTGACGGAGCCGAAGGAGTCACCGGAGCCGGAGCCGAATCCGGAGCCGGAGGCGAATCCGGAGCCGTCCGGGCCCGGGGACCTCCCGGCCCCCGCCCCCGCCGCCGCGCCGCGCCGCCGCCGCGGCCCCGGCCGGCCGCGCCACGACGAGGCCGACGAGGGACCCGGCACGCAGGAGCGCATCCGGCTCGCCGCCCGCTCCGAGTTCGCCGCGCGCGGCTACGACAAGACCTCCGTACGCGGCATCGCGAAGGCCGCGGGGGTGGACCCGGCCCTGGTCCACCACTACTTCGGCAGCAAGGACGACCTGTTCGCCGCCGCCATCGAGGTCAGCATGGAGCCGGCGCTGGTGATCCCGGCGATCCTCGGCGAGGGGCCCGACGGCATCGGCGAGCGCCTCGCCCGCTTCTTCCTCGGCGTCTGGGAGAACCCGGCCACCCGCGCGCCCCTCCTCGCGGTGATCCGCTCGGCCCTCACCCACGAGGCGGCGGCCGCCGTCCTGCGCCGGCTCGTCCTGCGCCGTCTGCTGGAGCGGATCGCCGCCGACCTCGACGTCCCGGATCCGACGTTCCGCGCCGAGCTGGCCGCCTCCCACATGGTCGGCATCGCCATCCTGCGCTACGTGGTCCAGGTCGAGCCCCTCGCGTCGGCGGACCCCGAGGACATCATCAGACTGGTCGCGCCCACTCTCCAGCGATACCTGACCGAAGAATGAGCCCCGCGTCCCGGCATCCGGACAGGGTGTCCGCATCGCGGGCGAGGGGCGTAGCCTCGTAACTGCTTCATATCTACAGTCGCGGCCGATCCGTACGGTCGGCCGCACCCCATGGGGAGTGAACCCGATGCCCGAGCTGAGGTCCCGCACCGTCACCCACGGCCGCAACATGGCGGGCGCACGTGCCCTGATGCGCGCCTCGGGCGTAGCGAGCGCGGACATCGGGAAGCCGATCATCGCGGTCGCCAACTCGTTCACCGAGTTCGTCCCCGGCCACACGCACCTGGCCCCGGTCGGCCGGATCGTCTCCGACGCCATCCGCGAGGCCGGCGCGATCCCCCGCGAGTTCAACACCATCGCGGTCGACGACGGCATCGCCATGGGCCACGGCGGCATGCTCTACTCGCTGCCCTCGCGCGACCTGATCGCGGACAGCGTGGAGTACATGGTCGAGGCGCACTGCGCGGACGCCCTGATCTGCATCTCCAACTGCGACAAGATCACCCCCGGCATGCTGATGGCCGCCATGCGCCTCAACATCCCGGTCGTCTTCGTCTCCGGCGGCCCGATGGAGGCCGGTCAGGCCACCCTCGTCGACGGCACCGTCCGCAAGCTCGACCTGATCGACGCCATGGTCGACGCCGCCAACGAGAACGTCTCCGACGAGGACGTGCTGCGGATCGAGGAGAACGCCTGCCCCACGTGCGGCTCGTGTTCGGGCATGTTCACCGCCAACTCGATGAACTGCCTCGCCGAGGCCATCGGCCTCGCCCTCCCCGGCAACGGTTCGGTCCTCGCCACGCACACCGCCCGCCGCGCCCTGTACGAGGACGCCGGCCGTACGGTCGTGGAGATCACCAAGCGCCACTACGAGCAGGACGACCACTCGGTCCTGCCGCGCAACATCGCCACCCGCGAGGCCTTCGAGAACGCCATGGCCCTCGACATCGCCATGGGCGGCTCGACCAACACGATCCTGCACCTGCTGGCCGCCGCCCAGGAAGCGGGCCTGGAGTACGACCTCACCGACATCGACGAGGTCTCGCGCCGCGTCCCGTGCCTCTCCAAGGTCGCGCCCAACGTGGCACCCGGCGGCACGTACTACATGGAGGACATCCACCGCGCCGGCGGCATCCCCGCCATCCTCGGCGAACTGCACCGCGGCGGACTCCTCAACAAGAACGTCACGAGCGTCCACTCCGAGGGCCTGGAGGACTGGCTCGCCGAGTGGGACGCCCGCTCGGGCACCGCCTCCGACACGGCGATGGAGCTGTGGCACGCGGCCCCCGGCTGCAAGCGCTCCGCCAGCGCCTTCTCCCAGTCCGAGCGCTGGGAGACCCTCGATCTCGACGCCGAGGGCGGTTGCATCCGCTCGGTGCAGCACGCGTACTCCAAGGACGGCGGCCTCGCCGTCCTGCGCGGCAACATCGCGGTCGACGGCTGCGTCGTGAAGACGGCCGGCGTCGACGAGTCGATCTGGACGTTCGAGGGTCCGGCCGTCGTCTGCGAGTCGCAGGACGAGGCCGTCGACAAGATCCTCCGCAAGGAGATCAAGGCGGGCGACGTCGTCGTCATCCGCTACGAGGGCCCGCGCGGCGGCCCCGGCATGCAGGAGATGCTCTACCCGACGTCCTTCCTCAAGGGCCGCGGCCTCGGCAAGGTCTGCGCGCTGGTGACGGACGGCCGCTTCTCCGGCGGCACCTCGGGCCTGTCCATCGGCCACGCCTCCCCGGAGGCGGCCTCGGGCGGCACGATCGCGGTGGTCGAGGACGGCGACCGCATCCGGATCGACATCCCGAACCGCTCCATCGAGCTGCTCGTCGACGAGGACACCCTCGCGGCCCGCCACGAGGCCCTCGGCGGCGTCTACGCCCCGAAGAACCGCGAGCGCAAGGTCTCTGCGGCCCTGCGCGCGTACGCCGCCATGGCCACCAGCGCCGACAAGGGCGCGGTCCGCGACGTGTCGTTGCTGGGCTGAGCCCCACCACCGCTGTGACGGGACCCCGCCGGGCGCACCGCCCGGCGGGGTCCCGTCGTCCGCGCGGCGGCCGGGCCGGCCGGCACGGTGAGCGGGTGTACGGGGGCGGCGTGTACGGGGCCGTGCGCAGGGGGGCGGTGTGTACGGGCGCGGGGTCCGGGGGCCGAAGCCGTCCGGTCAGCCCGTGCCGCCGGGGGCGGGGTCCCCTGCCGGCACCGCGAACACCGACCCGTCGGGCGCGGCCGCGTACACCCGCCCGTCGGCGACCACCGGCGCGGGCAGGGTCGCGCTGAACACGGCCTGACCCGCCCCCACCCGGGGCCCGGTCTGCCCCGCGAGCCGCCCGGCCGCCGCGTCGACGGTCAGCAGCCGCCCGTCCTGCGCCGTCAGGTACACGCGCCCGCCGGCGGGCACCGGCCGGGAGGCGGCCCCCGCGCCGGTCTCCAGCCGCCACCGCTCCTTGTCCGGCCCGACCGCCACGAGCCCGCCCCGGGCCTCGACCGCGTACACCGTGCCGTCCGCGCCCACCGACGCCTCCACTTCGTACAGCGGGGCCGCGAGCCGGACCCGGTGGACCGCGCGGGTCGCCGCGTCCACCCGTACGACGCCACCCGTCCGGGCGCCCGCGTCGTTGTCCAGCAGGTACACCGCACCGTCCGCCACCCCGACCGGCCGCAGCCGCCCGGCGGTCCGCGTCTGCCAGCGCACCGCCCCGGTCGCCGGATCCACCTCCGCGAGCAGGGTCGACCCGGCGCCCGCGTCGGGCGTCGCCGCGTAGAGCACCGGCCCGCCCGGACCGGCGGGACCGCCGCCCCACCACACGGAACCCGCACCGCCGATCCGCTTCGTCCAGCGCTCGGCGCCGCCCGCGGCGTCCAGGGCGGTGACCGTGCCGTCGGCGGCCACCGTGAGGACGTACGGTCCGGCCGTCACGACCCGGGTCCCGCCCGGCAGCCGGCGCCGCCAGCGCTCCGAGCCCGTCGCCGGGTCCAGCGCCTGCAGCAGTTCGCTGCCGGGCGCCACCGCGAGGACCAGCCCGCCCGCGTGCAGCGGCGTACTGTCGGTGACCACTCCGGGGGCGGGCGCGCCCGTACGGACCGACCACAGCACCGAGCCGTCCGCGGGGTCGAGCCGCGCGGCGGCCAGCCCCCGCCCCGAGCAGTACAGGCCGGCGCCGGAAGCCTCCGCGGATGCGGAACAGGACGCGGCGTGGCCGCCCAGGGACACCGCCCACGGCGAGAACGGCGTGCCCGCGGCGCCCGCGGTCCCCGGGGCCGGCGTCCCGGACGCGGGCCGCCCGGGGGCTTCGGCGCCCGTACCGGACCAGGCGTACCCGGTGACCGCCCCCGCCGCGAGCAGCAGCCCGAGCGCGGCGGCGAGCAGGACCGGCCCGCGCCGCCACCGGCGCCCGCCCGGCGCGGCGGGCGGCGCGGCGGGCGGCGCGGGCCGCTCCCGCCGGTGCGTGACCTCGTCGCCGGACCCGGGCCGCCGCGCCGCCGGCCGGCGCGGCCGGGGAATGAAGGTCTGGGTGTCCTCGGCGGTCGGATAGGCGACGGCGCGCATCTCCGAGATCAGCGCGTCGGCCGTCGGCCTCTGCGCGGGGTCCTTCGCCAGGCAGCGCGCCACGATCGGGGCGAGCCGCTCCGGCAGCCCCGTCAGGTCGGGCTCGCTGTGGACGACCTGGTACGCCACCAGGTAGTGGCTGTCGGAGTCGAAGGGCCCCCGCCCGGTCGCGGCGTGCACCAGCACCGCCCCCAGCGCGAACACGTCCGCCGCGGTGCCCACCTCCCGGGGCCGCTGGAACTGCTCCGGCGCCATGAACGGCGGCGTCCCGATCAGCTTGCCCGTCTCGGTCCGCAGGTCGCTGTCGGCCGGGCGCGAGATGCCGAAGTCGATGACCCGCACCCCGTCGGGGGCCATCAGCACGTTGCTGGGCTTCAGGTCCCGGTGCACGACGCCCGCCCGGTGGATGTCCCGCAGGGCCTCCGCCAGGCCCGCGGCCAGCCGGGTCAGCTCGACGGGGTCCAGCACCCGTTCCCGTACCCGCTCGGACAGCGTCGGCGCGTCGATGAACAGGGTGGCCATCCACGGCCGTTCGGCATCCGGATCGGCGTCCACGACGGGCGCGGTGAACGCCCCGCTCACCCTGCGCGCGGCCGCGACCTCCTGCCGGAACCGCGCCCGGAACTCCGGATCCACCGCATGCTGGGCGTGCACGACCTTGACGGCGAGTTTCAGCCCCGAACTGGAATCGGCGAGGTGGACCACACCCATGCCGCCGGAGCCGAGCACGGATTGGAGCCGGTACCGCCCGGCGTACTCCGGAAACCCCGCGTAGTCCGCGCGCAGCGAATGCACCGCTCACCACCCCCGCCGGAGCCTAGTCCATCGCCCTTACGCACACCCAAGGGCTTGGTACCCTGCGCGCGTTGCGCAGAGCAACACCCAAGGGGGGAGTTTCCACATGTCCATTGAGAACGATTCCAGCCAAGTCCAGACCGCCGCAGCCGCCGAAGCCACCGCCGAGGCGGGCCTGCCGACGTTTCCGCTGGCGCCCGGCAGCCGGGTCAACGTCCGCAGCGGCCCGGGTACCAACTACTCGATCATCGACGTCCTGCCGGCCGGCGGGTACGTCACCATCCGCTGCCAGTGCCCCGGGACGAACATCAGCGGCCCGTACGGCACCACCAACATCTGGGACTGCATCGGCAACGGCCGGTTCGTCTCGGACGCCTACGTGAAGACGGGCAGCGACGGCTACGTCGCCGGCCGCTGCGCGTAAGGCGCCCCTCGCGGATGCGGCCGGGTCCGCGCCGTCCGCCGCCGCCGCCGTCCGCGCCGTCCGCCGCCGGACGGC
>NZ_JBEOXU010000097.1:0-24654 GCF_040296725.1 Streptomyces sp. NPDC002044 | reverse complement strand
TGGGGACGGCCTCGGTGCCGACGACGAGCACGCAGCCCTCGGGCAGTTCGCAGTCCTGCGGCAGCGCCGACACCAGCGACGGCGGCAGGATCATGGCCCCGCCGTCCTCGCGGCGTTCGGCGCGCTGACCGGCGCCGTGATGCTCGTCGCCGGGCTGCCGATCGGGGAGGCGGTCGCCGTGACGGCCCTCCTCGCCGTCCTGCTCGGCGCGTTCGTGCCCTCCCTCTCCTTCCGCATGTCGGGCCTGCGGATGCCACCGCTGCCGACCAACGCCCAGCAGCTCCAGGAAGGCATCGAGCCCCATCCGACGGCCGCGGTCACCGCGCGTTCGGTCCTCGCCGACGGCTGGATGAGCTCGCTGTACGGGGCGGTCGGACTGGTCTGCACCGCCTGCCTCACCGTGCTCGCCCACCAACCCGGACTCGCGCAGACCATCACCTCCGCGGTCCTCGCCCTGCTGCTCCTGCTCCACTCGGCCGGCCTCGGCAACGTGTGGCAGCGGCTGTCGCTGGTGGTTCCGGGCGTCTGGGGGCCCGTCCTGCTGGTGTGGGCCGCCGCCGGCTCCTACACGCCGTCCGGCAGGCTGCTGCTCGTGGTGGGGCTGCTCGCCGTCGCCACCGCGATCGTCATCGCCTCGTGGACCGTGCCCGGCCGGCGGCTCGTGCCCTACTGGGGGCGTGCGGCGGAGCTGTTCCACTCGGCGGCGGCCATCGCCCTGCTGCCGCTGGTGCTGTGGGTGCTCGGCGTGTACGGGGCCCTGCGGTCCCTCAACGGCTGATCCGGGGGCGCCACCGTGCAGTCGAAACGCGACCAGGTCCAGGCCCACATGTTCGTCATGGGCCGGCTCACATCCGCCATGCTCCGCGGCGATCCGGACGCCCCGGAGAGCCCGCAGGGCCGCACCAACCGCGGCATCGCCATCGGCGTGGTGATCGCCGTCCTGCTGTCGGCCGGGGCGTTCGTCCTCGGCCTGTTCAAGCCCGGCACCAAGGACTCCTGGCGGCAGCCCGGCACCCTCGTCGTCGCGAAGGAGACCGGCACGCGCTACCTCTTCCTGGAGGGCAGGCTGCGGCCCGTGCGCAACTACGCCTCCGCGCGGCTGCTCGTCGGCGCCGACCTCAAGGTCTCCTCCGTCGGGAGCCGCTCGCTCGCCGACACCCCCCGCGGCGCACCCGTCGGCATCACCGGCGCACCGGAGGCCCTGCCCGCCGCCAACCTCCTGGACACCGGGCCCTGGCAGGTCTGCTCGGGAACCCCCGGCGGGCCCGCGACCACCGTCCTGGCCGTCGGCGCACCCACCGCGGGCCGCGGACTGGGCACCGACGAGGCCCTGCTGGTGACCGGTCCGGACCAGGCCGAGTACGTGGTGTGGCGTGGCAGCAGGCTGCGTCTGGACGCGGGGGCCCGGGCCGCGCAGGCCCTGGGCTACGACGCCCAGCCCCGCACCCGGGTCTCCGCGGCCTTCCTCAACGCCCTGCCCGAGGGCCCCGACCTCACCCCGCCCGCCGTCCCCGGCCGCGGTGCTCCGGGCCCGCAGCTCGGCGGGCGCGAGTCCCGTGTCGGCCAGGTCTTCCGGATCACCGTGCCCGGCGCGGCCGCGCGGTACTACCTGCTGCGCCAGGACGGCCTCGCCCCCCTCACCGCCACCGGCGCCGCGCTGGTACTGGGCGATCCGCAGACCCGTGTCACCGCGTACGCGGGCGCCGCCCCGGCCGCCGCCGACCTGGGCGCCGACGCCCTCGACGGCCGCAGCGCCCCGCCGCCGGCCACGGGGCAGGCCGCCGATCTGCCCGAGGCACCGCCCCGGGCGGTGGTGCCCGAGGCCGGGACGACGGCGTGCGCCCGTATCGAATCGGCCACCGCCGGCAGCCGGGTGAGCGTCGCGCTCTCCGCCGTGGCCGGCCTCGGCCCCGCCGCGCAACCCGCCCCCGAGGGCCTCACCCCGGCCTGTACGGCCGTCGAGCGGATCACCGTCCGGCCGGGCGGGGGCGCCCTGGTGCGCGCCCTGGGGGCCGGGGGCGGCGAACTCGGCTCCACGCTCTACCTGGTGACCGACAGCGGCATGAAGTACCGGGTCACCGGCGGGGACGCGCTCACCGCCCTCGGCTACTCCCCGGGCCAGGCGCGAGGGCTGCCCTCACCGCTGCTGGCGATGCTCCCGACCGGACCGGACCTCAGCCCCCAGGCCGCCGTCGCGGGCCGCGGGAACACCACCGCGGCGTCCTGCCCGGCGGCCGCAGCGGCCCCGCCGACGGGGCCGTGACGGGGCCGTGACGGGAACACCGGCGAACCGAACCGGAGCACCGTGCGTGTATCCCGTGTAGGCGACACAAAAAACCGGCCACCGGGCTTGGGACGCTGGATTCTCGACATGTGATCACTGAGAATGCAGCTGACGGACACGTTACGGATGACCACAACTCGGCTGTCCGACAGTCCGGTTGAGTAGGGTCGGCTGAACGACGGACATCCGCCGGCGCCCCCGGCGCGCGGGCGGACTCGGCGGTGACAACCACCAGGAGGTGCGGCACATGGCAGGCTTCCAGCAGTCACAGGAACAGGCCACCCGGAACGGCATCATGGCACTGGAGCAGGCGTTCACCGGCGTGCAGAACTGCCGGCAGGACGTGGAGAACATGAAGTTCAACCTGTCCTCCGGACTCAAGGGCTCCGACGGCAAGGCGTTCCAGGACCTCCTCAAGCTCTGGGACGACCAGGCGGAGGTCATCTCGCGCAACGTCCGGGACATGGTCGACACCCTCAACGAGACACTGCGCACGCAGGGCCTCACCCAGGGATCCAACAACGAGAGCATCACGACGGCCTACAACCAGTCGCAGTCCGTCTTCGACACGCTCAGCGGCTGATCCGTCCCTTCCCGGACCCGCGACTCCCGTCCCCTCCCGATCCAGTTGTGAGACGAGGCCCCACCATGAGCGACTTCACCGACGGTCACATCTACGTCGACTACCGGCACATGTCGAACGCGGCGGACGACATGGTCGCCCAGACCAAGGCGATCGCCGGCGTCCTGGCCAACCTGGAAGCCGAGCTCCAGGAGCTCAAGCAGACCTGGGAGGGCGAGGACCGCCAGGTCTACAACACCAAGCAGCAGGCGTGGGACCACGCCGTCGAAGAGATGAAGAACCTGTTGGCGAACCACTCCCGCCTGCTCACCGACGTCTCCGACAATTACCAGTACAGCGAGAAGTCCCTCACCCAGATGTGGGGAGACGTACGCATCGGCCGCTGACCCGGCCGCGGGAACCGCGACGACGGCCGGGGCCCGGACCCCGCGGGGCGCGCCCCGTGTGCGCCCCGCGACCCCGTGGCGCGGCGGACGGGCGGCGGCGGCCGCCGGAGCCCGGGCGGGAACAAGAGCAGCTTCAGGAGCAGGATCAGGAGCGGGACATGGCGCAGAACCCCCCGGTCAACCTCGACAAGACCTGGCTGGAGAACTTCCTCAACCACGACATCGCGGAGTTCATCGCCGAGATCAAGAAGATCATGGGCGACGGAACGGGGTCCGACAACACGGTCATACCGGCCCTCGAGGCACTGCTGCCCACGGGCTCCCACGGCGACTGGGCCCTTCCGGGAGCCCAACTTCCCATCACCATCGGCGGGATGGCCAAGGACAGCGCCACCAACGGCCAGCACATCACCCAGGCGGTGGTCGAGCTCATCGGCGCCGTCACCACCATCCTCGACAACCAGAAGCTCCTCTTCGACGACATCGACGACAACCTGCGCACCAGCATCGAGACCCTCTTCAAGGCACAGGGCGACAACCTGGCCAAGATCGAAGGGGACAAGTTCCTCGACATCTTCTCCGACGTCGACGAATCGCTCGGTGGCCGCGAGGAGGACGACTAGGGGGTGTCGTCACACTCGTTCCTGCCGTGCCCGTCTTCCGTCCGCCCGATCCTTCCGGAGCCCGACCGTGCGTGATGAGAACATCAAGCCGCTCACCGCGGACAACGACGCCTGGCACCAGGCCGTCAAACTGTTCACCGGCTATGACGCGCCCCTGCGGGACAAGCTCTTCGAGTCGCTCACCGGCAACGCGGGCATCCCGCAGATGAAGGTGGAGATCAGCAAGCAGTCCAGCGTCGACTACGTCGACCCGGACGACTTCAACTGGCGGGTGGACAACGCCGGCTGGCGGATCGAGAACACCGACTTCGTCATCCCCTTCTACCTCACCGGCGGCGACAACCCCTCCAGCGGCGACCGGGTCTCCATGTACAAGGCCCGGATCACCCTGCTCGGCAACAAGGGCAGCGACGGTCCTCCGGCCGGAGGCGTCGTGGAGGGCGGGGAGTTCAAGAGCCAGTACGACAACCACCTGGGCCTGTCGGGCAAGGCGGCCGTCTGGACCACCCAGCCGCTCACCCAGTACAGCTACGGGACCGGCCGGGCCCTTGAGGCGCTGCTGAACGACCGCAACGGCACCCACGGCTTCCACTGGAACGGGAAGAACGTCGCCAACGACCAGGCGGTCACCCTCACCTCCTTCGACACGGCGGCGGCGTCCTTCGACCGGGCCGCCCAGTTCTTCGTCGACCGGCGCGACGCCGTGGAGGAGTGGGAGCGCCGGGTCGGGACGGAACAGGACGACGCCTGGCGCGGCCAGGCCGCCGGCGTCTTCTGGAACCTGGTGCACACGCTCGGCAAGCAATACGACGGATACGCCAAGGACATGCGCCCCTCCGGCACCACCGGCTCCCGGCAGGGCGACGAACTGCGGCAGGCGAAGACGGACTTCAGCAACGCGGTCTCGACCCTTCAGCGGAGCTGGGCCCGCTGGGAGCTCGCGGAGGGCAACCCGCTGCGCTGGCTGCACGACCTGCTCGTGGAGATCACCGACCACGTGTGGGAACGCAACATCAAGATGATCACGTACAAGGTGAGCAGCAACCGCTACGGAACCACCACCACCTACCACGCCATGTCCGGGTTCGACCAGACCGCCACCCGGTTCGGCAAGGGCGACAACTTCGGGCAGCTCGACGACCTCGACACCTGGAAGAAGGTGGGGGAGCGGGCGATCCAGCACTGGCAGGCTTCCGTCATCGAGAGCCTGGAGGTGCCCGCCAACGAGGCCATCCGGCTGGTCCACAACAGCTGGAGCACCAAGAGCTTCGACCTCGGCTCCATCCGCACCCGCAGCAGCACCGACCTCACCAGCTCCTACAACGAGGACAAGAACGAGAAGAAGGAGGACGACGCCGAGAAGGCCGCGGCGGACGCCGCGAAGAAGCAGGAAGAGTTCATGGCCTGGCAGAAGGAACAGGCGGCGAAAGCGGAAGCCGAGGCCAAGCGACGCGAGGAGGAGGCGAAGAAGGAGCAGGAGCGGCGGGAGAAGGAGGCCGACGAGAAGGAGGCCAAGGCCAAGGAGGAACAGGAGCGCAAGGAGAAGGAGGCGGAGGCCAAGCAGGCCGCGCTCCGGGCCGAACAGGAACGCAAGGAACAGGAGGCCAAGGCCGAACAGGAGCGAAAGGAACAGGAGGCCAAGGCCGAGCAGGAGCGCCGGGAGAAGGAAGCCGGGGTGAAGGAGGAGCAGGCCAAGGCCGAGCAGGAGCGCAAGGAGGCCGAAGCCGAGGGCAAGGCCGGCGAGAAGGAGGCCGAAGCCGAGCGGCGGCAGGCCGAGGCGCAGGCCAAGGCGGAGCAGAAGGAAGCCGAGCAGGAGGCCAAGCAGGCCGAGGCCGAGGCGAAGGCCGAGGAGAAGCAGCGGGAGCAGGAGGCCAAGCAGGAAGAGGCCCAGCGCAAGCAGGAAGAGGCCCGGCTGCGCCAGGAGCAGGTCCAGGCAGGCCAGTTCAACCAGTCGCGCACCGACCAGGAGCGCGCCCGCAAGGAGCAGGAGCAGAAGGAGGCCGAGGCCGAGGCGAAGGCCGCCGAGAAGGAGCGGGAGGCCGAGGCCAAGCAGGCGGAGGCGGAGGCGGAGGCCGAGCAACGGCAGGCCGAGGCGGAGGCCAAGGCGGAGCAGAAGGAAGCCGAGCAGGAGGCCAAGCAGGCCGAGGCCGAGGCGAAGGCCGAGGAGAGGCAGCGGGAGCAGGAGGCCAAGCAGGAAGAGGCCCAGGAGAGGGCCGAGGCCGCCCAGCGGGAGCGGCAGGAGGAGCAGGGCCGGCTGCAGACCGAGCAGGAGCTGCGGCAGGAGCAGCTGCTCACCGAGCAGGAGAAGCGCGAGGCCGAGCGGAGCGCCGAGGTGGAGGCCCGCCAGGCGGAGGCCCAGGCCCGCCAGGAAGCCGCCGTCGAGCAGGCCCGGGCGGCGCAGGAGCAGGCCCGCGGCCAACAGCTGCCGGGCGGTTCCGACCGGCCCGGCTCCGTGGAGCTTGGGGGTGGGCAGCTGAACCCGGGCGACCTGTCCTCGCTCATGCCCGGCCCGACGGGAGGGCCCGTCTACTCGGACAGCGGCCTCACCCTGTCGGACGGCACTTCGACCACCATCGACGACAACGGCCGGATCGTCACCCACCACCCCGACGGCAGCACCGTCACCATCGACCCCGACCTCCACACCGCCACCGTCACCCGCCCCGACGGCACCACCGCCACCGGCCCGCTGAACATCGGCGACCGGCTTCCGCACCCGGACGGCAGCGTGTCCCACATCGGCGCCGACGGGCGGATCGTCACCGAGTACCCGGACGGCACGACCACCACCATCGACCCCGACACGGGCATCGGCATCACCACCCGCCCGGACGGTACGGTCACCAGCGGCCACCTGGGCGGCGACGGAACACTGCCCGCGGGCTCCGGCCCGCACTCCTCGCTCCCCTCCGGCCACCGCCCACCGTCCTACGAAGGCTCCCTGGGCTCGTACGAGGAGGAGCTGTACGACCACACCCCCTACGAGCCTTCGTTCGCGGGCGGTTCCGCCGGTCCCGGGCCGTCCTACGGCGCCCTCGGTGACGGGGGCACGCCGCTCAACACCGGCTCGCTGCCCGGATCGGGAGCCGGCTCCGGGGCCGGGGCCGGCAGCCCCGCGGGCCCCATGGGCGCGCCGATGGGCGGGCCCATGGGCGGGATGGGCGGCGGCGGCGGTGCCGGCGGCGGTTCGGGCACGTCCGAACGCGTGCGCAACGTCATCGACGACGGCCGGGTGAACGGCGGTCCGCGCGGCGGGCGCCCCCGCCCCGGAAGTCCCAGGGGCGGGCAGGACGAGAACGACGTACGGGTCTCCTCACCCCGGGCCACCACCACCGGCGGCGCCCCGTTCGCGCCGATGGGCGGCGGCGGACCGGGCCGGCAGCAGACCCAGAGCGGCGACCGCACCCGGGACGCGTGGGTGCAGGAGGAAGAGGACGTCTGGGGTACGGACGAGGGCGGCGCCCCCGCCGTGATCGGCCGATGACCAGCGCCGCCCGGTCCGTCCGCCGGAGCACCGCCCGGAGCATCCGTACGGCCACCCGCCGGCCCACCCGCCACCCCAATCGCCAGACCACCCGCCCGGGCGCCGGCCCGGCCGACCGGAGGTACCACCGGTGACCGAACCGATCGAGCAGCGCATCGCAAAGGCCATGGCGGAACTGGAGTCCGTCAAGGCCGCCGTGGCGCGCGCCGAGGAGCAACTGGCCGACGCCACGGCGACCGTGCGCTCACGGGACCGCTCCGTGGAGGTCACGGTCGGCCCGCAGGGCGAGCTGGCCGGGCTCAAGTTCCTGGACGGCAAGCACCTTTCGATGAACGCCTCCCAACTGGCCGCGTCGGTCATGGAGGCCGCCGGCCGCGGCCGGGCGCAGATGGCCCGCCAGGTCATGGACCTCTTCGAACCGCTCACCCGCTCCAGCGCCACGGTGCCGGAACTGAGCGGCGTCGACATCGACTGGGACCGCCTCTTCGGCCCGGCCCTGCGCGACGAGGACGAGGGGGCACGGCCGCGCCGCCCGGGCGACAGGCTGCGGGACGAGATCCTCGAGGACACGGACGACGGACACAGGGGAAGGGGCCGGTCATGAGCGGTGTGTACGAGGCGAACCCGGAGGCGTTGCGCAGGGCCGTCGAGCGCATGCGTCGGCTGCCCGAGCTGGCGGAGGCGCTCGGCCGCGACTTCACCGCGGACGAGCGCAACTACACGCCGTGGCCCGGATGGACGGACGACTTCGCCCTCCAGGTCCGCCCGGTCTACGAGCGGAACAACGAGTACTGCCTCGGTACCGGACGGGTGCTGTACGAAGCCCTCGACGGACTCGTGCAGGCCACGCTGGCGAACCTGACCAACATCGAGCGCACCCGGTCGGACTCCACCGAGCAGATCGCGGAGCACCAGCGCAGGACCCGCGACTCGGTCTTCGACGGCCCGGGATCCGGCGGCCGCCACTGAGGACGGGCACGACGGAACGGACCGGTCCACGGGGGTGGGGCCACGGGTGAGCGGAGTACTGGGTGCAGGAGATCAACTTTCCGGATGACGTCCGGAAGATGCTCTGGATCCTCATCGGCGAGATGCCGTTGGAGGCTCGGGAGAACCTCGCGTACAACAGCCGTGAGCTTTATCTGAGGTTCGGCCGCGGCATCCGGGACCTCCGGCACGAGATCGAGCTCTCCGTCTCCGAGGCGTCCACCGCCCTTCCCGACGACGTCGCCGACCCGTACGTCCGGGCGCTGTCGCTGCTCACCGACGACGGGGGAGTGAACCACCTCGACGCGATGGTCGAGAGGCTGGACGAGATCGCCCTGGGCCAGGTCGACCACTCGATGAGCATCCAGCAGGCGAAGTGGGAGATCATCGCCGAGATCATCGCCCTCCTCATCGAACTGGCCCTGCTGGCCGCGCTGGCCGCCATCACCGGCGGCACGTCCGTCTCCCAGATGATGCTGGCGCGGGCCAGGAGCCGGCTGGCGGTCCTGCTCATCGTGGACCGCCTGCTGCGCATGTCCCACCTCGCGCCCGCCCTCACCGGCGCCATCGAGGAGGCGCTCCAGGTCCTCGCCGTGCGGCTCGCCCAGATCGCCCTGAACCCGAACGACCGCAGGCCCGACGGGATCGACTGGGAGGACGTGGGGAAGGGAGCCGCCTTCGGCGCCCTCGCCGGAGGGTTCTCCAGCATCCTCGGCGGAGCCTTCGACCACGCGGGCAAGTGGTTCAAGAACTCCTTCGACACCTTCGACGACTTCGCCGGGAAGAACCCGTTCACGACCAAGCTCCTCGACGGACTCAACGACCTCGCCGAGGCGTTCGTCGTCGGCGCGGTCAGCGAGTCGGCGGCCGAGGTCCTGATCCAGGGTGCCTTCGAAGGCGTCTGGGAGTTCAAGTGGGAGACGTTCGTCGGCTCCGGTACCAGCTCCGTGTTCGAGGTGATCGCCGAGGGCACCCTCGGCGGCGGCGGCCTGTGGCTGCACAAGTGGCTGATCGATTCGAGCGACTTCGACGACATCAACCACACCGACCTCGGAGGGGGCCCGGACCCCCGGGGTCCCGGCGGCTTCGACGGCCCGCCGCGCACCTCCCCGGCTCCCGTGCCCACACCGGGCCCGGCTCCGCTGCTCGCGCCCGTGCCGCGTGCGGTGCCGTCGGTGACGGCGGGCGCCGACATCCCGTTCAGCGACCTGCCGTCCACCGTGACCAGCCCGCTGCCGCTGCCGCCGGTGCCGTATCCGGTCGCGGCGGCACCGCCCGCCGCCGGTGTCGGGCCCGCCGTGTCCGGGGGATCCCCGCGCGACGGCCACCCCGACCCGGACCTGCGGATCTTCGACCCCGGATCCGACCCGCTGGCGGGGGCCGGTGCCCCGGACCTGACGGGGGCCACCCCGGGCCCGGGTCTCGTACCGTCCCCGGGGCTGTCTCCCGGGCTGTCTCCCGGCTTTCCGTCCGGCCTTCCGGCGGACCTGTCGTCCCCGTCCTCCCCGACCTCGCTCCCCTCCTCCCCGGCGACGGGGCGGGCAGCCGATTCCGCCGCGCAGCGGGAGTCCTGGCCCGAGGCCCCGGACGGCCTGCCCGATCTCCCCGGCACCCTGCCCGGCACGGCCCGGGGTCTCCCCGAGGACATCGGCCAGGGCGCCGACGCGCACCCTCCGGGTAGCGCCGCGCCCGCTTCGGGCAGCGCCGGCCCGGGGGCGGCCGGCGGCCGCCCGGTGCCGGTCGGTTCCGGGCAGGACGGCTCCCCGCAGGCCCCGGAGCGGACCGGCTTCCCGGACGCGGATGCTGATGCGGACGCGGACGCGCGAGTACCGGCCGAGGAGGCCGGGACCCCGTCCGAGGAGACGGAGGTGCGGTCCGGCGGGCGCGGGCAGCCCGTCGGTGCCGGAGCCGCCGGTCCGCCCGGCGTCGCCGCGCCGCCGCAGGCCGCCCCGGCCCCGGAAGCCGCCGTGCCCCGCCCGACGGCCTCCGCCGACGCGCCCGACGCGACCGGCCGGGGCCGGGACTCCGCGCGGGACACGCCCCCCGTGGCCGGCGAGGACGCCCCGGAGCGCGAGGAGGCACGGACCCCGGCCGCGGCCGGGTCCGGGGCGCCGCACACCGGCCCCGCGCCGCTGACCGGCAACCCGGCCTGGGAGGCTGCCCGGGCCGCCGCACCGTCCGTCACCCGTACGCACACCTGGACCGACGCGCCGCCGCCCCCCGCCACCGCCACCGCCGATCCGGCGCGGCCCGGGGCGGCGTCCACGTCCGCCCGGTCGGCGTTCGAGGTCCGCCGCGTCGAGCACGACGGTGTGTGGGTCACCGACCTCACCGTCCGGATCGCGACCGGGCCGGACGGGCTGCCCGAGGACGCCTGGCAGCGCGTGCTCTCCGGCGTGGAGGAGCACTTCAACGCGCCGGGTCACCGGCTGCCGGGGGGTGACCTGCTCCACGTCACCGCCCGGCAGGCGGAGACCGCCCCGCACCCGGACGGGCTCGTCGTCACCCCGGTCGACCGGGGCCGGCCGATGACCCGTACCGCGTGGTGGACCGACGCGGAACCCGCCGACTACGCCGCGCGCCTCGCCCTCGAACTCGGCCTGCCGGGCGACTTCCGTCCCGGAGAGGACACCGCCCGCCGCACCGGTGGCGCCGACGGCCCGCCCGCGGGCCCGGCCCGGCCCGCCGCTTCGGTACACCGCCCCCAAGCCCGTCTGGACGACACCGTGTTGGCGGCGCTGGCCGGGCACATCGGCGATCCGGCCGCCGAGCCGCCCGCACCCCCGACGCCGGTGACGACCACGTCGGACGCCCCCGCGCCGGCCGCCGAAGCCGCCAAGCCCCCCGCCGTGGAAGCCGGTGCCGACGCCACCGTCGTGCCTGTGCCTGTGCCTGTGCCTGTGCCCGTGCCCGTGCCCGCGGAGCGGGACGGTGACGGCCCGAGGGACGCCGCCGGGGCCGCGGTGGTACCCGTACGGCCCGGGCAGTGGCGCCACCGGCGGTCGTCCGCTCCGGCGGCCCCGCTGCACCTGGACTGGTTCGACCCCGCGAGCGACCCCCTCGACGAGCGGCGCGCTCCGGGCACCCTGCACGGCCTCACCACGCTGGTCCGGGCCCGGGTCCGCCGCATCCAGGCCGAGGACGGGCGCTGGGTGCGCGACGTCGCCGTGCACCTGCCGGTCCGGTTCGGGCCCGGCTTCGACCCCGCCGAGCTGCCCGCGTTCCAGGAGCGGATGCGCGCGCTGCTCGCCGTCCACGCCAACCACGGCCTGCGGCTGCCGGGTTCGGGCGATCAGCTGCACGTGGAGCTGGTGCTCACCCACGTTCCCGGGCACGCCGAGGCCGTGGAGCTGAGCCGCGGTGACGACCCGGGACGCAGCGATCAGCTGCACATCCGGCTCGGCGGCGGGCCCGAGCGCGACGACGCCGTGGCGCTGCACGAGATCCTGCACTACACGGGCCTGCGGGACCGGGCGCGCGATCCGGACTCGCTGTTCCGCCGGCTGCTCGCCGCCGGTGCCACCGGGGTCATGGCCGACACCACCGGACTGCCCGTGACGGGGGCGGTCACCGAGACGGACCTGCGGACCCTGGAGTCCGCCCTCGACTCCGGCCCGGTGGTACGCGACCACCCGCTCACGGCGGGTACCCCCACGGCCGCTCCCGCCGAGCCCGACGCCGGTCCGCTGCCGCCGGACGAGCACGACGGCCGCTGGGATTCCAGCCGGGCCCCGCGCGACTGGAGCGCGCCGCTGTCCGCGTACGTCACCGGGTACGGCACCGGCTACGACGGCAACGTCGGCCTCGTGCACGTCGAGCCGCTGCCGGACGCCGTCGTGGACGGCCTGCACCAGCAGGTCCTCACCCGCCTGGGCATCGCGCGGACCGCGCCCCAGGATCATCCCGTACGGGTACAGCTCCGGGAGCGCGCCAACGCCGTCGAGCTGGCCCGGCAGCTGCCCTACCTGCGCAGCAGCGGGCGCCGGTTCACCGTGACCCACGAGGGCCGGGAGCGCACGGTGGACGTGCGGCTCGGCCTGCGCGACCCCGTACGGTCGGGCCGGTACGGCGCGCACAGCGTGGAGGACCCCGAGGGCCGTGTCGAGCGGCGCGGACAGGGCAGCTCCGAGTCCTCGGGCTCGCAGAACTCGGGGAACGTCCGTACCGTCCCGGTGACCTGGTCCGGATCGTTCGCCATCGACAGGCCCGGCCCGGTCAGTCGGCTGGACGGGGCGTTCGCGCTCACGCTGACCCACAACCAGTTCTCCGCGAGCACCACCGTCACCTCCGCGGTGCAGACGATGACCGCGCAGCGCAGCAACGAGCTGTCGCAGCCGGTGGAGTTCGCCTCGGAGTGGCAGGTCGTGACCGACCGGCCGGAGCCCCCCGGGACGGGGAGCGCCGACGCGGACTGGGGGGACGCGCAGGCGCACGGGCCGCTCACCGTCTGGTTCCCGCAGCACCTCGCGGCGGAGCCCTCCGGACCGATGCCGGCCCCCGCCGGACTCGACGACCTCCCGGTGTGGGGCGTGGACACCGTCCACCGGCCCGCCCGGCTGCTGTCCGACGTCCGCCGCACCTTCGAGGAGGACCTGACGGACCTGTCGGACGCCTCCGCGGAGGAACTGGAGGCGTTCCTGTCCGAGCCGGTGCTGCGCGGCACCCTCCCCCTCCAGCGGGGCGGCGGCCTGTACTCACCGATCCTGCTGGACAGCCGGGGCAAGGCGATCGGCGTCTTCCGGCTGACCGCCGTGGTCGCACCCGATCCCGCCCCCACGCACCGCACGGTCGAGGGGAAGATCAACCTGGAGGCGCACGTCTCGCAGACCGTGAAGCTGGACAGCTCCGCCAAGTTCGCCAGCGGCGTCGCGGGCGACGGAAGCCTCGCTCCCGTCTTCACCTCCGACACGGCGCGCGGCCACCCCGACGCCTCCTCCGGTGTCCAGGGCAGCGTCGCCTTCAAGGGCGGCGCCAAGTGGCAGACCAGCTCCGGCCTCTCGTCCGGCGGCTCCGCCACCCTCGCGCACGCCGTCCGGAGCAACCGCAGCCACCTGCTCACCCCGGCGAGAGTCACCTATCAGGTCACCCTCGTCCGCGCCCGCGGCGGCAGCACGACGCACCAGGCCGGACCCTGGGACGCGGGCCTGCGGATGCGCGTGCTGTCCCGGGCCGACGCGCAGGGCGTGGAACACGCCGTCGGCAAGGGGCCGCGTCAGCTTCCCGAGGACCTGGAGAACCTCGACGCGCTCGGCCTGTCGGCCGCCCCGCTGGCCGTCACCGGCGCCGAGCCGATGTTCCGGCGGGCCGAGGCGTGGCTGCGGGAGGAGGGGTTCCTGCCCCCGACCACGCGCCCCGTGGCCCCCTACGTGGAGGACGAGGAGCGGGCGCAGGCCCAGCTCGCCAACCTGCGCCGCTTCGAGCAGGCCCGCTCCGAGGTGGGCCTGCGGGCCTCCGCCGACGCCCTCCTCGACGGCGGGGTACCGCTGTGGCTGGACCTGCCCCGGCGTACGGGCGCCACCCGCCGGGTCCAGCTGAGGCTGAGCGCGACCCGCGACACCGCCGCCGCGACCCGGCACCGGCGCACCCTGCCGGGCATCCAGGTCATGGGCATCTCCTCGTTCGGCGTGCCGGGCAGCGAGTCCAGGAGCCAGGCATACGGCTGGCAGGCCGGCTTCGGCGGCGGCCCCTCCGGCCCGGTCGGCGACCCGGCGTGGACGCTCGGCGGCTCGGGCGACTACACGTACAGCAGGCAGAGCGCCGACACCCTCACGGCCGGCTCCGGGAACAGCCAGGACCAGTTCTTCATCGGCAGCGGGCAGGACACCGAGGTCTTCGAGGTGCCCGCGCGGCTCGCGCTGGACCTGTACGAGGAGGACGCCCAGCCGAAGAAACGATTCGCCGACCCCGGTGACCCCGTCGGCCCGTCCGGTACGCCTCCCCGGCCGCCGGACGTGGAACGGCCGGTCGTGCACACCGTTCCGGGGCGCCTGACCCTCGCCGTCCCGCACCACCGCACCCAGCCCGCCGGCACCGCGCGCCCGCCGCGCGCCGGGCACCGACTGCGCGCCGTCCGCCCGGCCGACCGGACGCGCCTGGCCCTGACCGACGCGGCCGGGAACCCCGTACCGAACGTCGTGCGCCTCCCCGACGACGCGATCATGGACAGCCTCCAGGGTTCGGCCGCGCTCGTCGACGCCTTCGACCGGATCGTCACCGGCACCTACCCCGGCCGCCCCCGGAAGAGGGCCCTCCACCAAGCGTGGGACGCCACCACCGGGTTCCTGTCGGACCTGGCGAACAAGGCGGCGGGCCTCTCCGACAACCTGGACGGCGCCGACCCCACCGACGAGAGCACCCCCTTCCGGGAGGCGCTGCGCTCCGCGCTCGGCACCGCCAACCTGGCCGCCCGCGCCCACCAGATCTTCAAGGGCGGCTACGTCGTCGAGGGCCTGACGCTGCCCGGCCTCGGCGCCGACCACGAGTTCTCCATCGAGCTCCAGGGCTTCCTGCACGACGCGGAGAACCCGAACAGCGCGGCCCAGTACCTGGAGACCGACGTCGGAGCCACCGACACCACCGCGCACCAGACCGCGACCAGCGCCGGCCATCAGGTCGCCGGGGCGTTCAGCGCGGCGCAACGGCCCGCGCCGGCCCCCAACACGGCCGAGGGCGGCACGGGGAAGGCGGCCCGCGCGGCGAAGGACGACGCCCCGGCACCGGAGGCGACCGCGCTGTTCAACCCGTCGGGCCGCCACGCCCTCACCCGCCGCACGGACCAGAGCAGTACCGTCACCTCCTCCACCGGGGTGACCCGCACCCCGACGGAAGGCGGTACGCAGCACCGCATCCGCGCCGGCGCGACCATCCTCCTCACCGTGCGCCACGGCCGCCGCAACCTGGTGGGCAACACCCTGGGCGTCACCACCGCCGAGACCGTCACCATCGCCGTCGAGATACCCCGGGGCGCCCAGTTCCTGATGAGCGACACGCAGCTCAGCCGGGACGCCGAGTGGTTCCGCAACGTCGGCGCGCTGACGCCGACCGCGCGCCCCGCCGCGGACCTGCCCCTGCCGGACCGGTTCGCCCGTACGCAGGAACTCGGGCTCGCCGGCGTCCTCTCCGTACGACAGCTCGCCCCCGCCCCGAGCACGGCGGCTCCGGGCACGGCGGCCACGGGCACGGCGGCCACGGGCACGGCGGCCACGGGCACGGCGGCCACGGGCACGCCCGCCCCGCCCGTCCCGCCCGTGACCGCGCCCGTCGAGCGGCGCGACCGGCTGCGCACCGAACTGACCCGGCTGGTCGAGGCGGAGGCCCCCGGATCCACCACCCCGGGCCACTCCGCCTACCTGTCCGGCGTACGGACCCGGATCGCCGACCTCACCACGTCCACCGCCCTGCGCGCCCTGCCCGCCCGGGGACCCGGCCGCGCACAGCGCTTCCACTTCCTGCACGTCGCCAAGGGCGGCGCCCGGCTCGTCGAGGTGTCCCTCGAAGCCAAGCCCCGGCAGGACACCACCGGGCTGCGCACCGTGCGGGGCCGCCGCGCCGGCGCCGGGGCAGGCCAGGAACAGGTGCACATCCACGCCCCGTCGAACACCTCCACCGGCACCACCACGACCCGGCAGAGCGCCACCACCTTCACGCCCAGCGCCCGCTACCCGCGCCCCGCCGACGACACGCGCACCGACCGCACCGGGCCCTCCGTCACCTACACCACCACCAGTTCCGACGCGGCGAAGAACTCCTCGACGGACGAGGACCGCTACTGGATGCGCACCGACAACGCGGCCGACTTCGAGGTGGAGTACGAGTACACGGCCTCGGTCCGTTCCGAACTGGTCACCGAATGGCCGCTCAACATCCCCGGCGGCATCGTCGAAGCCGGCGTGATCGGCTGGTCCGACGAGAACACGGGCTGGGTGGAATGGGCCCGGCGCACCCTGTTCGGCCGCCCGGCCCGCACCGCCACCGTGCCCGCCCTGGTCAGCCTGCGCTTCACCGGCAGCGAGGCCGCCGACCCCCCGGTGCCCGCCGACCCGCTGGCGCCGAGCGTGTCGGCCACCGACCCGAGGACCGCGCCCGCGCCCGCCGGCGGCGGCCGCCACATCGGCGACGGGGAGCGCCTCGAACCGAGCGGACCGGCCCCGGTGTTCCACTTCAACGCCTACCGGGAGCTCTCCCAGGCCCTCACCGACGTCGCCCCGGCCCTCGCGCCGGGCCTCGGCTCGACCGCCCTGTCGGAGTCGGCCGAGACCGCCGCCGTACGCATCGGGGAACTCATCCAGGCGCGGCGCGTCGACGTGGACCTGCCCCGCGGCACCGGGATCACCTCCTCCATGCCCGGCTCCTACCCGGCCGAGGAGGATGCCGGAGCCCCGCCGGACCTGCGGATCGAGGTGCGCAACCCGCGGCGGATCACCGACGCCGGCGATGTCAGCCTGGACCGGCTGCGGCTGCCGGGCACCACCGCGTCCACCGCCCTCACGGTCGGCGGCGGCTCGAACACCACCCTGAACACCGCGCACACCGCGGACGCGCTGGGCCCCTCCCACCTGTTCGGCACCGGGATCCCCGTGCTCGCCCGGCAGCCCGTGACCCAGGGCCCCGGTACGGCGGTCACCGCGAGCCGGCGCGAATGGTTCAAGGTGGGCGGCACCGCCCTGCCCGCCGACGGCGGACGCGGCACCCGCAGCTACGAGACCGTGGTCGACGTCCTGATCACCGTCAAGGGCCCCGGCGGCACCCGCTACGTCAGCGGCAGCGCCGAGACGAGGCTGTCCGAACGCGACGTGCTCGGCTACGGCGTCACCGAAGCCCGCACCGACCCGCAGGTCTACGACCTGCGGTCCATGCTCGCCGGACAGCCCGCCGGCGACCTGCGCGACTGGACCAGGCACCCCCTCGGCAACCTGCCCGCCGTGCTCGCCCGCGGACTGGCCCTGAACGAGGACGCGGCGCAGATCTGGCTCGCCCCCGGCCCCGACCCGGACGGCTCCCGACTCGCGCGCGCCCTCTACGCGGCCTCCCGCACCGCGGTCCTCGCCGCACGCCCCGTCGAGCTGGTCCTGCGCACGGACGACGGCCTCCAGCACTGGGAGTTCGCCGAGGACGGCTCCCTGGCCAGTACGGACGCGGCCACCGTCACCGCCTGGAACGCCCTGGCCGACACCATCACGGAGCACAGCGACGCCCACCGCGGGCAGTCCGTGGCCCGCCGCCGGGAGGCCGGCCAGAGCGGCCCGCGCACCACCGCCGCCCACGCCCTCGACGGGGCGCGGAAGGCGCTGGACACCGAGCAGAAGGCCCATGCCCTGGCCGGCCGGCGGCTACGGGACGCGGTCAAGGCCCACACGAAGGCGCGCACGGCGCTGGCCGACGGCAAGAGGGCCGTCGTCCGCGACGACGGCCGGATACGGCGGACGGAGCGGGACATCAGCGCCGTCGAACGGCGCCTGGCCACCGCCGAGCGCGACGAGCGGGCCCTGTCGGTCGAGGCCCGGACCGCCGCCGCCGAGCTGCGGCACATGGCCCGCCAGGCCCGGACACCGCAGCCGCCGCACACCGTGGCAGCGGTCCGGACGCGCGAACAGCACGCCCGCGACGGCATCGCCCGGCTGCGGGGACAGCAGACCGGACTGCGGACCCGCCAGGCCCAGCTCGGGACCGCGCTGGCGAGCGCCCGCACCGACGCGCGGACCGCCGCCCAGCGCCTGCCCGGCCTGGCCGGGCGCGTGGCGACCGCCCGCGCCGACGAGGACAGCCGCCTCGGCGGGCTCGACACGGCCACCAAGCGGCGCGACACCGCCGCGACGGTGTACGACGAGCGCCGCGACCAACTGGACGCGGTGGACCTGGTCATCGACACCGCCCGCAAGGCGCAGGCCCAGCACGCGGGCGCACAGACCGCCGCCGCCAAGCGCCTGCCCGGCCTCGCCCACACCCTCCGGGCCGCCCGCCGCACCGCGGGAGAGGGCCTGGTCGACGTCCCGCGGTCCTCCGTGGCGTCGACCCCCGCCCGCGGTCCGCGCACCGCCCGGGCCGCCCGGTCCACGGCGACCCCCGCGCCACGGGCGGCCACGGCGGCGTCCTCGAAGGCGTCCAAGGGGAAGACCGCGGTGAAGGCCCCGGCCCAGACCCAGCCCAAGGGCACGGTGGGCGGGCAGCAGACCGGCCTCGGGACACCCCCGGGCACCGGCCTCGGGACCCCGCCCGGCTCGGGCGGCGGCGTCCTGGGCGCCCAGGGGCACGCCTCGCGCCGTCCGGCCGCGGGGAGCGCGCTGCGTACCCCCGCGAACGGCGAGTGCCTGCTGTACTCCTTCCTCACCAGCGCGCCCCAGCTGGTCCGCGACCGGCTGCCCGGGCTGGCCGCCAACGCCCCGGGAGTCTTCGCCTGGCTCTCCGACACCGCGGGGGTCCGCAGCGACGTGCACGCCCAGGCCACCGCCCTCTCGTACACCGGCGCACTGCCCCCGCACCCACCGTCACAGGCCGCCGTCGCCGCCCTGCGCACCTTCATCGCGGACTACCTTCGCCAGACGGCCCACGCGAACCAGCTGCCCGACCAGGTCGTGCTGCAGCTGCGCGCCTCCGTCGCCGCCGAGTTCGGCCGCCACCTGCGCCTTCCCACCACCAGCCGAGCCGACCTGCTGGCGCTCGCCCAGCGGCACGGCGTCGCCAACACCGCGGCCCTGACCGACAACGACCTGCGCGACGCACTGGAGACCACCTACCTCATGAGCACCGCGCCGCTGAGCGCCGCCGAACTGCAAGGGCTGCGGACCGCGGTGGGGAACTGGGAGACCAGCTGGGCCTCCGACCACGGGGACGCCTTCCTGGTGCTGACGGCGCACGCCCTCGGGCTCGCCGTCGACATCGCCCAGTCCGACCAGTTCGGCGGGCCGCCCACCGTCTTCGACTGCTACGGACCCCCGGCCGGTCCCGTCGTCGAGGTCCACTACTCGCCGTCCCACCGGCACTACGGGGGCAGCGACGCGATCCCCGCCCCGGCCCCCGTCCCCGTCCCCGTCCCCACGCTGAACCCCGCCCCGGTGCCGGCCGGCGCCTCCGTCACGATGCCGGGCCCGGCCGAGGACGCGGAAGCGGTCGTCCACGTACCGGAGGCGGTGGAGCCGCCGGACGCGGACGAGCTGACGGCGCGTCTGTCCCTGCTGCCGGTACGGGAGTTGCTGGACACTCTGCCGCTGCTGGACCAGCGGCACCGGCGGTGGCTGGCGGGCCGCGCCGACTTCGTGGCGGGGCTGCGGTCGCGCCTCACGGCGGGCGAGTTCGCCGAGGTGGCGGCGCGGCTGCTGGTGGTGCTGGCGGACGGGACCAGCCGTCCCGCGTCGGCGCGCGCGGAGGTGTACGCGCAGGTGGCGCGGACCCTGCGGGACCCGGACACGGTGGTGCGGCTGCTGGGGTCGGGCGCCACGGTGATGGTGCTGCCGCAGGACCTGCCGCTGGGTTCCGTGAGCGCGTTCGCTCCCGCACCGGGGACGATCGACCACCGCCCCGCCCCCGCCCGGGGGGCGACGGCGGGCGGCGCGCTCGTGGCGGCGCTGCCGGAGGAGAACCTGCTGGGGGAGCGGTCCGGCGTCGGCCGGAACCTGGAGCAGGCCGAGGGGTACTCGTCGGCCACCCACGAGATGGCCCACCTGCTGCACCACGCCGCACTGAGCGACGCCGACCGGTCCCTGATCCGCCGCAGATACCTGCACCTGCGTGACCAGGGGCCGGACGCCCCCTGGCCGGACGGGCCCCGCCGCCACTCCGACGGCACACCGGGGGACAACTACGCGGCGACGAACGAGTGGGAGTTCTTCGCCCAGCTCAGCAACGCCCATCTCGGTACGAACCACGGCGACGACCCCCACACGCTGCGGCCGCGGAACAACGGGGCCGCGTGGGTCCGGGCCAACGAGCCCGTACTGCTGCCCCTGCTGGAGCGGCTGTACGGCCCCGACCCGGAAGCGGTCCATCCGGCGCCGGCGAACCCGCTGGCGTCGACGGACGCGGAGAACGCGCGGTACGAGGCGTTCCGCGAGTTCACGACCGGCGTCGCCGAACCGTCCGGCCCGACCGCTCCGGAGACGGTGGGACCTGTGGGGCCTGTGGGGCCTGTGGGGCCTGTGGGGCCGGTTGGAGCGGTTGGGCCAGGCGGACCGGTCGGAACGCCCGTACCGGCCGGTCACCCCTTCGACGAGGCATTGCTGTCGGCGCTGGGGTCGCGGGACGTGACCCGGCTGCTGGACCGGGACCGGCCCGTCCCCGTGGCGGACCTCGCCGGCACGGGCCTGGTCCTCACGGCCGGGCAGACCGCCCAAGCCGTGCTGCTCGGGGGGTCGTTGACCGTCGGGGAGCTGGGCCTGACACCCCTCCAGCAGCTGCGCCTGCTGCTGGGCGGCGGTCCCGGCGGCGGCGAAGCGGTCGAGGCGGCGTGGGAGGCCGCCGCGCGGGCCCTGGGGATCGGGATCGCGGTCACCCTGCCCGACGGGCGGACGCGTGCCTTCGGTCCCCCCGGCGCGGCCGGGGGCGTACGGCTGAACTTCGACGGCGCGGCGTACGTGGTCACAGGAGACGCGTCATGACGGCCCCCCACCCCCGACCAGGAGCACCCATGGCGTTCAGATTCCCGACACCACGGTCAACTACCTTTCCCCTCAGAACTGTTGGATCACACTGCCGGCCGAACACCGACCGGCCGGTCCGGATCGGAACCATGACGACAGCGATGACGATGATCAGCCACGACGGCCGCACGGCGGCGGGCGGGGACCTGCGGTGATGCTCTGGAACCGGCGGAGGGACGAACCCGCCGCGCCGGGCTCCCCGGAGGAGTCCGTGGCCGGGGTGACGGGCTTCCTGATCGAGGAGTACGACCGCGTCCTGCTGCTTCGCCGGCCGTCCGACGAGCTGCTCGGACCCGGAGAGATCGCCGACCTGGTCCGGTCCGCGGAGGCGGACGGCCCCGGCACCTTCACCGTGGTCGCCGGCGCCGACGAGGAGTCCGCCGCCGCGCTGTGGCCCCGGCTCAGCGACCTGCTCGACGGAGTGGCCGAGGAGGGCGCCACCGCCGTCCGGCTCGTCATGTCCGGCTCCGGTACCGGCTCCGGCACGACCACGGGCACGGCCACGGGCGTCGGCTCCGGCTCCGACGGCCGGTCCGCGGAGAGCCCCGCGGTGGCCCAGCGCATCGCCGACGCCTGGGAGCTGGAGGTCATCGCCCCGGACGGCACCGTGCTCTGCGTGCCGGGCGGCGGGCTCTTCGTCCACGGCCCGCCCGGGGGTGACCACGGCTGGTGGAGCTTCCGGCCGGGCGCCGCCCCCGTCCCGCTGGGACTCCGGCATCCGGCCCCCGCCTGGCGGCCCGGTCCCGGCCGCCTGCCGTCCCGTACCCGCGGCGGCTGCGTCGTCGAGGAGATACCGGCGGGCGTCCTCATCCGCTCCGGAGACGGCCCCGCGCTCCTGCCCGGCGACCTCTGCTACGCCGTACCGGTGGACAGCCAGGGCCCGTTGCTGGTGCTCGGCGTCCCGGACGGCGAGGACGTCGGCGCCGAGGACGTGTCCGACGTCGTCGCCGCCCTGCCCCCGGCGGCCCGGGCCGCGCTGCGCGTGGCCCCCGGCGGCCGACGGGACGCACTGGAAACCGGGCAGTCCGCCGCCGACCTCGTGGGCGCCGGCGTCGTCGTCTACAGCGGCTTACCGCTCTTCGCCGAGACCGGCCCCGCCCCCGGTGAGGTCGTACGGTCCATGGTGATCGGCCGGGACGGGGCGCCGCGCTGGCAGCCGTTCGTCGACTCGGTGCTCTGCGCCCCCGGAGCATCGGAGCCGAGCCTGCTGCGGTGGAGCCCGCCGCTGCCCGGCGCGGGCGCGGCCGACCGGGGAGTGGTGCACCTGTCCGACCGCTGGCAGGTCGCGGTGAGCCGGGCGGGCCTGATGGTCGGCGGCCGCGACGACGCGGCGCAGCCCCTGACGTCGCGCCCGGTCGACGCCGAGGGCCCGGCGATCGAGGTGGGACGCCCGGGGGAGGAACTGGACACCTCGCTCTGGCCGGCCCTGTCCGAGCTCCTCGACTGGCTGGAGCCCGACCTGCGGGTCAGGGCCCGGCTGCACGTGCACGGCAAGGCCCTGGACGGGGGCCGCGAACTGCGCCGCCTGGCAGCCCGGCACGGTGTGCGCAGCGTGCGCTTCGCGTCCTTCGGCCGGCAGGCCGAAGGCGCCCCCCGCCCCGGCGAGCCACAGGTAACCCGGGTAGCCCCTCCCGGCACCCGGTCGGCACCACTGCCCGTCACGGCGCCCGTGCCGGCGGCGCCGGGCTCGACGCTGGGCGAGAGTCCCGCGGCGGCTCCCGCGCCACAGGCGGAGGCACCGGCCGCGGCAATACCGGCCCCGGCCCCGGCCCCGGCCGTGTCCCCGGCGGCGTCCGGATCGGCTGGGGAGACGCCGCGCGCGGCCCTGGTGACGCACCGCCAGGCCGGGCAGCCGCACGGACCGGAGGGCACCGCCCCCGCCCGTGGTGCGGCCGGACCGGTACCGGCCGCACGGCCGGACCCCGCCGCCGAGCCGGCGCCGGACTCCCTCGCGGCGCCGGGCCCGGACCCCGTCGCGGCGGCCGGGCCGAGACCTGTCGCGGAGCCCGTGCCGGACCCGCTGCCCGCCGTACGGCCGGTGTCCCTCGCGGCTGTTGTACCGGAATCGCTCCCGGGCACCGGAACAGGGCGCGGGACCGAGCCGTTCGCCGCGCCGAGCGCCCCGCGGCCCGTAGCCACCTCCACCACTACCGCCACATCGACCGCCCCCACCGCCCCCTCCACCGCTCCGGACCACCCGGCAACGGGCGCTCCCGGCGGAGGGGCCCGGGTTCCGGCCGGGGCACCCGCCCCGGCCGCCGCTTCGGCCGTGTCCGCGACCGGCGGTCCGGCGGTCTCCGCCCCGGGCCGGGGCCGTTCCCCCGAGGTGCCGGGCCGGGGTGCGCCGGGGCCCGCGCCCTCACCTGCCCCGCCCGTCGCGGCGCTCTCCGTGCCCCGCCCGGAGCCGGCTCCCGATCCGGCCCCGGAGCAGGTCCCGGCTCCCGATCCCGCCCCCGATCCGGCCCCCGCCACCCGCCCGAGCAGCGGTCTGGAGAGCGGACCTCCGCTCGTCACGGGGAGCGGGACGGCCCCGCTTGCGGAACCGTTCCCCGAGCGCGCCGCCCCGGCGCGAAGGCAGGCCACCGCGCCGGGGCCGGCGGGCGAACCGCTGCCGCCGGTGCCCGTGCCGCCGGAGCACCGCAGCACCGAGGCCGAGCGGACGGCGTTCCGTACGCTCGCCGACACGGTATGGGAGCGTCATGCGGCAGCCGTGGCCCGCACGCTGACCCGGATGCCCGCACTGCGGGGCGCCGAGCAGGTGGCCGCTCGGGCCGACCTGGTGGCGCTGCTGCTCTACCTCGGCCCGTCGGACGGCCCGTTCGGCCACCGGGAGCTGGACCGGGCCCTACGCGCGGGGGGCGGCCGGCTCCTGCCGTACGCGGCCTGCGTCGCGTCGGCGCTCCGGCGCTTCCCGTCCTTCCGGGGACTGGCCCTGCGCGGCGCGCCACCCGGCGCGGGAGCGGGCGACGCCGGACTGCCGCGGCCCGGAACCGTACTGCGCGACCCGGCCGCAGTGAGCGCGCTGCCGTGCGGCGGGGCGGGACCCGAGCCCGGCAGCGCCCGGTACGCGATCTGGTCGGTCACCGGCCGCCGCGTACGCCAGCTCGGCGCGGCGGGTTCGTCCGCCGCGCACGACGAGGTCGTCTTCGCCCCCGGCACCGCCTTCCGGGTGCTCGACGTGCGGACGGACGGCCCCGGGCCGCTCGTCCTGCTGCGTCAGCTGTCCCTGGCGGCGGCCGCGCCCCCGCCCGCCCGGTACGCGGAACCGGACGGCGAGGACCACGCGGTGCTCGCGCGCCTCGACGAGGCCCTGCGCGGGCGCCCCGCCGGGCCGGCCGGCTTCGCCTGGCCCGAGCGGTGCGCGGGTCCGCTGGAAGGAGCCGGGCCGATAGCCGGCTGAGCGGCCGCGCGGCCGGCTACCGGCTGCCGCGGCCGTCCCGACAGACCACCACGACGCACCACCAGCCAGCACCCGACTGTTCGACCAAGGCAAGAGGAGTGCCCATGCCCCAGCAAGCAGGCGGCTCGCAGATGTCGAGCCCGGCCGTACGACGAGCGGCGGTCCTGCCCGCGGTACCGGAGTAGTGGATGCCGTGGCCGTATCCGAGGTGCTGGTTGTCGGTGCGCGCGAGGTCCAGGGCGTCCGGGTCGGCGAAGCGGCCGGGGTCCCGGTCG
>NZ_JBEOXU010000096.1:0-24751 GCF_040296725.1 Streptomyces sp. NPDC002044 | reverse complement strand
TGGTTGACGGCGGAGCCCCGGATGACGGCGAGGACGGGGTGCCCGTTACGCCGGGCGTCGGAGAGGCGTTCGAGGAGGAGGAGGCCGACGCCTTCACCCGCGCCGAACCCGTCGGCGTCGCCTGCGAACGCCTTGCACCGGCCGTCGACGGACAGTCCCTGCTGTCGGCTGAACTCGGAGAACATGTGCGGTGTCGCCATCAGCGCCACCCCACCGGCCAGCGCCATGGTGCATTCACCGCGCCGTAGCGCCTCGGCTGCGAGGTGCGTCGCCACCAGGGAGGAGGAGCAGGCGGTGTCAACGGTGATCGCCGGCCCCTCCAGACCGAAGGTGTAGGCGATCCGGCCGGACGCGACACTGGCCGTCGCCCCGGTGAGGAGGTACCCCTCAAGCTCCTGCGGCGGCTCGGACACCCGGCTCTGGTAGTCCTGGTAGGACAGGCCGATGAACACCCCGGTTGCACTGCCGCCCACGCCCTGCGGGTTGATGCCGGCGTGTTCGAATGCCTCCCACGAGGTCTCCAGCAACAGCCGTTGCTGCGGGTCCATCGCCAGCGCCTCGCGTGGCGAGATGCCGAAGAAGTCCGCGTCGAACTCGGCCAGATCGTAGAGGAAGGCGCCCCGGCGGGTCGCCGTCGAGAGCCGGTCGAGGTCCCAGCCACGGTCGGTCGGGAAGTCGCCCACCGCGTCACCGCCGTCGGCGACGAACCGCCACAGCTCGTCGGGAGAGTACGCCTGGCCCGGGTAGCGGCAGGCCATCGCGACGATCACGACGGGGTCATCGCCGTCGGATACGGCCACCGTGGAGACACGGGAGCCGGTTTCCTCGGCGCCGACCAGTTCAGACAGCAGGAAGCTCACTACCGCGGCCGGGGTCGGATGGTCGAAGACCAGGGTGGAGGGCAGCCGTACACCGGTCTCGGCCTGGAGGCGGTTGCGCAGCTCGACGCCCGTGAGTGAGTCGAAACCGATGTCGCGGAACTGCCGTGCCGCGTCGATGCGCCCCGCGTCGGCGTGCCCCAGCACTGCCGCCACCTGTGCGCGGACCACATCGAGAACGGTGGCCGACCGCTGCGCCGCGGTGATCGACCGCAGCCTGGCGATCAGCGGAACCTCGGCGCTGCCTGCGGCCTCCGGGACCGCGAGGGCCAGCACCTCAGGCAGATCCTCGATGAGCGGACGCCTACGGGCCTCGGTGTAGGCGAGCCGGAAGCGGTCCCACCGGAACGCGGAGACCATGACGGTCGCGTGCGGCTCGGGCCCGGGCCGGAACAGGACGCTGAGCGCCTCGTCCGGATCCAGGGTGGGTACCCCGTGGCGGCTCAGCCGCTCCTCGACGGAGCCGGTCGCCGCCATGCCGTCACCGGCCCACGGACCCCAGGCGTACGAGGTCGCGGGCAGGCCGAGGGCCCGCCGGTGCTCGGCCAGGGCATCGAGGTAGGCGTTGCCCGGCGCGTAGTTTCCCTGGCCGGGGATGCCCAGGACACCGGAGATGGAGGAGAAGAGGATGAAGTCGTCGAGATCGTGGCCGAGGGTCAGCTCGTGCAGGTGCCGGGCTCCCTCGGCTTTGACCCGCAGGACCCGGTTGAGCTGCGGGAGGGTGAGGGAACCGACCACGGCGTCGTCGAGTGTGCCCGCCGCGTGGATCACCGAGGTCACCGGGAACGCGTCGAGCAGCGCCGCGACCGCGTCGCGGTCGCCCACATCGCAGGCGACGACGCTGACCCGCGTTCCCAGCTCACGGAGTTCGTCAGCGAGGACGTCGGCGCCGGGGGCGTCCGGGCCGCGCGAGCCGGCGAGCACGAGGTGGCGTGCGCCGTCGCGGGCGAGAAAGCGAGCCACCCGGGCGCCCAGTGCCCCGGTTCCACCGGTGATCAGGACGGTGCCGCGCGACTGACGGGCACCGGATGTCATGGGAGAGGAATGGGCGATCCGGCGTGCGTAGGTGCCGGACTCGCGGATCGCGAGCTGGTCTTCCTCCGACTGGGCCAGGACGGCGAGAGCCAGGGCGACGGATCGGGCATCCGGCTCGGCGGGGACGTCGAGCAGACCTCCCCACAGTTCCGGCTGCTCCAGCGCCACGACCCTGCCGAGCCCCCACACCTGATTCTGGACGGGGTCGCGTACGGAGTCCGACCCGCTGACGCCGATGGCGCCGGACGTCAGGGTCCACAGCGGCGTGTTCAGGCCGGCGTCCGCGAGGGCCTGGATCAGCGCGAGCGTTCCGGCGGTGCCGCGCGTCACGGCCGAGTGCTCCGGGTGCGGTGTCGTGTCGAACGCGAGCAGGGACAGGACACCGGTCACGTCCTGCAGGTGGCTCCCGACCGCGGGCCGGTCGCAACGGTCGAGGCGGTACTCGACGATGTCCGCGCCCGCCGCGGTCAGGGCCCGCAGGAGGGCCTCGCTCCACGGCAGATCGCCGGCTTCCGGCAGCACGACCAGCCACTTGCCGACGGGGACCACGGAAGTCAGGGCCGGCAGTGGCTTCCATTGCACCGAGTAGCGCAGCCCGTCGAGCCGGCCGTCCTCCCGGCGCAGGTCGCGCCACCTGGCCATCGCCGGGAGGGCCTGGGCGAGCCACTGCGGCCGTTCCCGGTCGAGGCCGAGGACGGCCGCCAGCGCCCCCTCGTCCTCGGCCTCGACGGCGTTCCAGAAGCCGTCGTCGTCCGCCGGTGCGGGCGGGGCCTGCGCGGGCTCGTGCCAGAAGCGCACACGGTCGAAGGGATACGTGGGCAGCGCGAGACGACGGCCACCGGGGAGCGCCGTGCTCCAGTCGACGGCCACGCCACGGGTCCAGGCCTCGGCGGCGGAGAAGAGCAGCCGTGCGAGCGAGCCCTCGCCGCGCCGTAGCGTCCCGAACGAGGTGATCGTGGCGTCGGCGTCCTCGGCGGCTTCCTGAACGGCGGCGGTCAGCACGGGGTGCGCGCTGGGTTCGACGAACGTGCCGTGGTGTTCCATGAGCGCCGTGACCGTGGGGTGGAACAGGACGGGCTGGCGCAGGTTGCGGTGCCAGTACTCGGCGGTCAGCTCGGGGCCGTCGAGGCGGGTGCCGGTGACCGTCGAGTGGAACGCGACGCGACCCGGGCGAGGGGTGATCGGGGCGAGTGCCGCCACAAGCTCGTCCCGGATGGCGTCCACCTGCGCGGAATGCGAGGCGTAGTCGACCGGGATACGGCGGACGCGCGCGTCCAGCGTGGGCAGGAAGCGGTCCAGTGCGTCCGCCGGTCCGCTCACGACGGTCGTCCGGGGGCCGTTCAGCGCCGCGATGCCGATCTCGGGATGGGCGGCGAGCAGCGCGCGGAGGGTTTCGGCGGGGAGGGCGACCGATGCCATGCCGCCTTGGCCCGCGAGGTTGCGGGCGATGATCTGGCTGCGCAGGGCGACGACCCGGGCGCCGTCGTCGAGGCTGAGGACGCCGGCCACGCACGCGGCGGCGAGTTCGCCCTGAGAGTGCCCGATCACGGCGGACGGACGGACCCCCAGCGAGGTCCAGGTGTCGGCGAGGGCGATCATGACGGCCCAGAGAGCGGGCTGCACGACGTCGACGCGGTCGAGCCCGGGGGCGCCGGACTCACCGCGCAGGACGTCGATCAGCGACCAGTCGACGAACGGGGCGAGGGCGTCGGCGCAGCGTCCGACCGACTCGGCGAAGGCGGTCGAGGTGTCCAGGAGTTCGGCGGCCATGCCCTCCCACTGGGAGCCCTGACCGGGGAAGACGAAGACGGTCTTCCCCGCCGGTCCCGCACCGGCCTGTACGAGCCCGGCCCCCGGCCGGCCGCTGCCCAGCGCCAGCAGCGCGTCCATGCGGCCCGCGCGGTCGCCGGTGACGGCCGCGCGCACGTCGAAGGCCCGGCGGGTGGTCGCGAGGGAGGAGGAGACGTCCGCGGTTTCCGTCCCGGGCAGTGCGGTGAGGTGCTGGTGCAGGCGCCGGGCCTGGTTGCGGAGCGCGGTTTCGGTGTGCGCGGACAGGATCCAGGGAGCCGCGCCGTCGACGTCCGGGGCGGAGCGCCGCGGCATCTCGTCGACGCTCTCCTCGGGGGCCTGCTCCAGTACGACGTGGGCGTTGGTGCCACTGATACCGAAGGAGGAGACACCGGCCCGACGCGGCCGGCCGCTGTCCGGCCACGGGATCGACTCGGTGAGGAGCCGGACCGCGCCGCTGTTCCAGTCGACGTGGGGAGTGGGCTCGTCGACGTGCAGCGTGCGGGGCAGCACACCGTGCCGCATCGCCATGACCATCTTGATGACGCCGCCGATTCCCGCCGCCGCCTGGGTGTGGCCGATGTTGGACTTCAGCGATCCCAGCCACAGCGGTGTCTCGCGGTCTTGGCCGTACGTGGCGAGCAGCGCCTGAGCCTCGATGGGATCCCCGAGCCGGGTGCCGGTGCCGTGCCCTTCGACCGCGTCGACGTCGGACGGCTTCAGACCGGCGCTGCTCAACGCCTGCTGGAGGACGCGCTGCTGAGCGCTGCCGCTCGGCGCGGTGAGCCCGTTCGAGGCGCCGTCCTGGTTCACGGCCGAGCCGCGGATCACGCCGAGCACGGTGTGTCCCCTGCGACGGGCCTCGGAGAGGCGCGCGAGCAGGACGACGCCGACCCCCTCACCCCACCCGGTGCCGTCGGCGGACCCGGAGAACGCCTTGCACCGGCCGTCCGCGGACAGCCCGCCCTGCTTGCTGAACTCGACGAACAGGCCGGGCGACGACATCACCGTCACGCCACCGGCCAGGGCCATCGTGCACTCCCCGTCCAGCAGCGCGCGGGTGGCGAGGTGCAGCGCCACGAGAGACGAGGAGCACGCGGTGTCCACCGTGACGGCCTGCGCCTCCAGCCCGAACGCGTAGGCCAGCCGGCCGGATGCCACGCTGGAGGTGCTGCCCGTGAGGCGGTAGCCGTCGGTGCCGTCAGGGGATTCGTACAGACGTGAGCCGTACTCCTGGGCCATGGCACCGATGAACACCCCGGTGTCGCTGGAGCGCAGGGTCTCGGGGTTGATCCCGGCGTGTTCGACGGCCTCCCAGGAGGTCTCCAGCAACAGCCGTTGCTGGGGGTCCATCGCCAGGGCCTCGCGTGGCGAGATGCCGAAGAAGTCGGCGTCGAAGTCGGCGGCGTCGTGCAGAAAGCCACCGCGGAACGTGGCGGTGGAGTCGGCGTCGAGGTGCCAGCCGCGGTCGGTCGGGAAGCCGCCGATCGCGTCGCGCCCGGCGGCGACCAGCCGCCACAGTTCGTCGGCCGACGTGATCTCTCCCGGGTAGCGGCAGGCCATGCCGACGACGACCACCGGGTCGTTGGCCGCGGACACGGTGTTCGCCGTGGAGCGGGGCTTCGGCCGGGGCGTCACGGGTACCGGCGTGCCGCCCACACGGAGTTCCAGGTAGGCGGCCAGCGCCCGTGGCGTCGGGTGGTCGAATACGGCGGTCGGGGGAAGGGGAACGCCCGTCGCCGCGGCGAGATCCACACACACGGCCGCCCCGACGACCGAGGTCATGCCCTGTTCCCGGAACGGGACGGTGTCACGGACCTCGGCCGGGTCACGGAAGCCCAGTGCCACGGCGGTGTGCCGGCGCACCATGTCGAGGAGCACGTCCGCCAGTTCGTCGGCATCCGCCTCCCGCAGCTTCAGGGACAGGGCGGTGGCGTTCTCGTCGACCGTGTCGCGGACGGCGTCGAACCAGTGGTGGCCGCGCTGGAAGGGGTACCCGGGCAGCCGAGTGCGCCGGGCGCCCGTGCCGGCGTAGGGCTTGGCCCAGTCAACGGGGACACCCTGCGTCCAGGCCTCGCCGGCGGAGGCCAGCAGGCGGGTGCCGGTGCCCTCGTCCCGGCGCAGAGTGCCGATGACCGCGGCCCGGGCGCCCGCCGCCTCGGCGATCTCCTGGATCCTGACCGTCAGTACGGGATGCGGGCTGGGCTCGATGAACGCGTCGTGCCGCCGCAACAGCGCCTCGACGGTGGGCTGGAACAGCACCGTCTGCCGCAGGTTGCGGTACCAGTAGTCCGGTGTGAGTGCGGTGCCCTCCAGTTCGCGGCCCGTGACGGTCGAGTGGAACGGGACGTCGCCGGGGCGCGGAACGATCGGCGCGAGCGCCTCGGCCAGCTCGGACTCCAGCGCCTCGACGTGCACCGAGTGGGAGGCGTAGTCCACCGGTACCCGCCGCACACGCACCCGGACATCCTGGCTCTCCAAGACGTCCAGCAGGCGGTCGAGTGGTCCCGACGGGCCGCTGACCACCGTGGACCGGGGTCCGTTGTACGCGGCGAGGCTGATCTCCGGGTGATCGGCGAGGACCTCGCGCACGGCGTCGGCGGGCAGGCTGATCGAAGCCATCCCGCCCTTGCCCGCGAGATGACGGACGATGATCCGGCTGCGCAGGGCGACGATCCGCGCGCCGTCGCTCAACGACAGCATCCCCGCCACGCAGGCAGCGGCGATTTCCCCTTGGGAGTGCCCGACGACGCCGCTGGGCTCCACGCCCATGTCACGCCACACCTCGGACAGCGAGACCATGACGGCCCACAGCGCGGGCTGGACCACGTCGACGCGTTCCAGCCCCGCATCCGGGCCCTCGCCGCGCAGAACGTCGGGCAGCGACCAGTCCACGAAGGGCGCGAGGGCCTCCTCACACCGCCGGACGGCGTCGGCGAACACCGTTGAGGTGTCCAGCAGAGCGCCCGCCATGCCGATCCATTGCGACCCCTGGCCGGGGAAGACGAACACGGGGCCACTGGAGGACACGGCTCGTCCGGTGCGCACCTGCTCCGACGGTTCGGCTGCCGCCAGGGCCGCCAGACCCGCCACCGCCCCGCCGAAGCCGGCGCCGTCCGCGCCGAGCACCACGGCGCGGTGCTCGTGCACGGACCTCGCTGTGACCAGTGACCAGCCGACGTCCAGCGGCCGGCCGGGCGGCGCCGCCGCCAGCCGGGCCGCCTGCTCCCGCAGCGCCGCCGGGCTCGCCGCGGACAGCACCCGCGGCAGCGGCCCGGCGGCCCGGGCCGGACCGGGCCGCGCCGGGGCCGGCGACCACGCCGACAGGGTGACGTGACAGTTCGTGCCGCCGACACCGAAGGAGCTCACACCGAAGAGCGCCGAGCCGTCCGGCACCGGCTCGACGGACGTCTGGACCCGGAGGTTCAGCTCCCGGAACGGGATGCTCTCGCTGGGCGTGCCGAATCCGGCGGTGGGAACGAACGTGCCCTTGTGGATGATCAGCGCGGTCTTGATCAGCCCGGCGATGCCGGCCGCGGCCTCCAGATGCCCGATGTTCGACTTGACCGAGCCGACGCGCAGGCAGTCGCCGGGGTCGCGGACGGCGCCGATGACCTCGCCGAGCGCCGCGGCCTCGACCGGATCACCGGCCTTCGTACCGGTGCCGTGCAGTTCGACGTAGGAGACGGCGCCGGGGTCGGTGTTCCCCTGGCGGTGCGCGGCGCGTATCGCCTCGGCCTGGGCCCGTACGGTGGGGGTGGAGAGCTGGTCGCCGCCACCGTCGTTGTTGACCGCACTGCCGCGGATGACGCAGTAGATGTCGTCACCGTCCGCGACCGCGGCCGCCCGTGGCTTCAGGATGACGGCGCCACCGCCCTCGCCCTGGGCGAAGCCGTTCGCACGATCGTCGAAGACGTGGCAGCGGCCGTCGGGCGACAAGGCGCCGAAGCGCAGCGCGGCGATCGAATGGTGGGGGGTGAGGCGCAGGGTGACGCCGCCCGCTATCGCGATGTCGCAGTCACCGCGGCGCAGGCTCTCCGCGGCCAGGTGGACCGCGAGGAGCGACGAGGACTGCCCCGAGTCCACCACGAGGCTGGGGCCCTTGGCCTTGAGGAAGTACGACACGCGGTTGGCGATGATCCCGCGCAGCGATCCGGTGAAGGTGTGCGCGGTGATCGCGTCCGGCGTCTGCGCGCGGATCAGCGAGGTGTAGTCGTCTCCGGCCACCCCGACGAAGACGCCGGCCTCGCCGAACGCGGTCCGCGGGATCCCCGCGTCCTCCAGAGCCTCCCAGCCGAGCTCCAGCATCAACCGCTGCTGAGGGTCCATCATGGCGGCCTCGCGGGGGGAGATGCCGAAGAAGCCGGCGTCGAACCCGGCGACGTCACCGAGGAAGGAGCCCTGCCGGACGGTCCTCGCCTCCGCCTCGGTGAGTCCCGCGAGAAGTGCCGCGTCCCAGCGCCCCGCCGGAACAGGGGAGTCAACCGCTTCGCCCGAGGTCAGCAACGACCACAGTGCTGCTGGGCCGTCGGCCCCGGGGAACCGGCAGGACAGCCCGACGACCGCGATGTCACCCTCGCGGTCGCGCACCTGGGCTTCCTGCGACCGGGCGGTGGATTCCTCACTCCCTGACGACACTCCTGCTCCCCTTTTCCGAGATTGATGGCCGTGCGCTCTTCACCGGAAGCTGATGGCGCTTTCCGGGCAGTTGGCGGCACAGCGTCGTACGGTCTGCTCCAGCTCGGCGGGTACGGGCCCGTCGAGTGTGATGACGCCGTATCCGAGGTCGTCGCAGTCGAAGATCTCCGGTGCCAGGTCCATGCACCGCAGGTGGCCCTGGCACCGCTCGGTGTTCAGCCGGACCTGCACGTCACCCTCCCAGCAGCAGGTCGAGCTTGCGGGGCCCCCACACGTGGCCGGTGGACCAGGCCACGGCGTCGCCGGGGGCGAGGGAGAACTCGGGGATGACACGGAGCCACTCCTCCAGAGCCACCCGCATCTCCATCCGGGCGATCGAGGAGCCGATGCAGCGGTGGATGCCGACACCGAACGCCAGGTGCCTGTTCACCTCCCGGTCCAGGACGATGCCGTCCGCGTCGGGGAACTCGCCGGCGTCCCGGTTCGCCGACGGCAGCCCCATCAGGATGGAATCGCCCTCCGACAGCTTGACGCCGTGGAACTCGGTGTCCTCGGTGACGACCCTGGCGATCTGTACCGGGGAGAAGGCCCGCAGGAACTCCTCGACGGCGGCCGGGATGAGTTCCGGGGCGGCCACCAGCCGGGCGCGGTCCTCCGGGTGCCGGGCCAGGTGCCACAGGCTGCTGCCGATGGCGCTCCACGTGGTGTCGATGCCCGCGGTGATGATCAGTACGAGCGCGCCGGTCAGCTGGCCCTCGGTGAGTTTGCGGCCGTCGATCTCGGCGGACAGGATGCAGCTCACCACGTCATCGCGCGGCTCTTCGAGACGTTCGGCCACGAGCTCGTCGAGGAAGACCTGGGTCTCCGCCATGGCTTCCCGGATCTCGTCCATCTCATTGGAGTCGAGGATCGCGCGCATCCGCTCCCCGAACTCCTCCTGCCGGTCGTCGGTGCAGCCCATCATCCGGGCCATCAACCGGGAGGGGATCTTCTTCGCGTAGGCGGCGGCCGCGTCGCAGCGGTCGAGCGGTGCGATCTCCGCCAGCAGCTCGCGGGCGTGCTCCCGGACGAACGGCTCCAGCGCCCGGATCTGCCGCGGGCTGAAGGCGGGCAGGAGGGTGGAACGGAACGGCCCGTGCCGCGGCGGGTCGAGCGTGATCGGCGGCCGCTCCGCCAGATCGGCGCCGAAGGCGTCCTTCGGCACGCTGATGGAGACGGACGAGAACAGGGCGGGGTTCTTGGCGATGTCACTGACCGCCTGATGGGTCGTGGCGATCCAGTAACCGCCCAGCTCTTCGCTGTGTGCCACCGGGCACTGCCCGCGCATGTCGTCGTACACCGTGAATGGATTCTCCGCGGCAGGGGGAGAGAAGAGGTTGAAATCCGCGGGTCGGTCCTTTTTCTGAGACACATTTCCTCACTTGCCGATGAGTGCGAGGGGGCGGACCGGGGATCCGGTGGCACCGGTAATACGCAGTGGTGAAAGGACGAAAGTGAATTCACTGACCTGATGGTCCACAAGTTCGTCGAAGCGCATGTTCTCGATGATGTGGATACCGTGGTCCACCAGCAGGATTCGGTGGACGGGCATGACCGCGTGCCCCTGACCGGCATGAATCTGCTCGAATGCGGTGGTGTCGGTACCGGCGGCGCGGACGCCCCGGTCCGCGAGCCACTCGGCGGCCCGGGCCGTCACCCCCGGCACTCCGGCACCGAAGCCCAGGTAGCGCTCGGGCTCCGGCCACCACCGGCTCCAGCCGGTCCGGATCAGGCAGACGTCGCCCGGCTCCGGAAGGACCCCCGCGGCCTCCAGGTCCGCCACCGTGATGCCGTAGCCGTCGGGAAGGCAGGCGACGCCGTGGAGTCCCGCGACGTCCAGGAACACGCCACGGCACACCATCGGTTCTATCGTCTCGACGCCGAGGACCGAGAACCCGGCGCTGTTCTGCGCCCGCGCGGCCTCGTGGCCGCCGTACAGCTTCCCGTCGTGCGACACGTGCGCGAGCGCGTCGATGTGCGTACCGACGTGGCCCCCGGTGACGATGATCTCGTTCGCCGACGAGCCGCCGTCCGCGCGCACCATGTCGCCGTGCCGGCGGGCCAACGCCATCCGGAAACCCGGGTGGTTGGGTGAACAGGGCATCCCGTTGGCCAGCGGATGCGACAGGTCGAGCACGTCCACCCCGCGCGCCACCGCGCCGAGCAGCGCGTCGGAGGTCGTGTGCCGGGCGCTCACGACGGGTCCTCGATGAGACCGAGCGAGCGGGAGAGCTCCAGTACGCGTTTGGCGTTGGCGACGATCGGCGGCGCGACCAGCCGCTGCCTGGACGACACGACGACCGACACGTTGTGCTCCCGCGCGAGGTCCGCGGCCGCGCAGATCTCGTACGCCTCGGCTATCTCCTCGGAGGTCGGCTTGTACACCTCGTGGATGATCGGAAGCTGGGCCGGGTGAATGGCCATGCGCCCGAAGAAACCGAGGCTCCTGCCGTGCTCGCAGCTGCGCCGCAGCCCCTCGGGATCGCGCACCTCGGCGTACACGCTCTGGCACGGGCTGATGAGGTCCGCCGCGCGGGAAGCGTGGATGACCCTGATCCGGCTGGCGTCCATCGTCTGCCCCTCGAGGTCACAGCCGAGGTTCACCCGCAGGTCCGACTCGCCGAGCCCGAGCATCTCGACCAGTGGCGAGGCGGCGGCGAGGGCGAACGCGGACTCCAGGGCGAAGGCCGACTCCAGGAGCAGGTGAAGGGCGGCCGGGTGGCCGGCCGTGGTCAGCAGTTCCGCGATCTGGGCGACGTCCGCGATGTGTTCCACTTTCGGGACGCGGACACCGTCGAGGCCGGCTCCGGCCACGGCCAGCACATCGTCTTTGCACAGGCCGGTCGCCATCGAGTTCACCCGGACGAACGTCGGCTTGGCCGTGGGCGCCGAGGTGACCTGGGCCACGACCTCGCGCGCATGGGATTTCTGCGGGCTCGGCACGCCGTCCTCGAGGTCGAGAACGATTGCGCCCGCGTCTGATGAATAGGCTCGCTCAATGCGTTCCGGTTGATGTCCGGGAACGTACAGATAACTGAGGGAAAGTGGACGTCGTCGGGCCAGACGTTGCATCAAACCCCCATGATCAGCTGACCAGAAACAGACTACGGAGGTCATTTTTACGGAGTCGCACTTCCCCACGTAAAGTGCACCTTCGTACATGCCGGAGGATCGGATGTACAAAGGTTCAATTTACGTACGGTGGCAGCCTGAGTAGGACTGAAGGTATGTCGACGTCGGCGGAAGTGCCTTTCTATCCCATGGAGAGGGCGGCCAAGTGCCCCCTTGACCTACCTCCAGAGCTCCAGAAGATCTCCGCGGACAGGCCCGTGTCCCGGGTACGGATCTGGGACGGCAACGAGGCTTGGCTGATCACCGGATACGCCGAGGCCCGGGCGGTGCTGACCGATCCGAGGGTCAGCTCCGACCAGTCCCTTCCCGGCTACACCTTCGCCGCACCGCAGGCGAAGATCTTCCACAGGCGCAACCGGTCCATGCCCACCATGGACGACCCCGAGCACGCGCTCCTGCGCCGCATGGTGACCGGTGACTTCGCGAACCGGAGGATGGAGCTGCTCCGCCCCAAGTTCCAGGGCATGGTCGATCGCCTGATCGACGACATGCTGGCGGGCGGCAACAGCGCGGACCTGTTCAGCCGGCTCGCGGTGCCGATGTCCTCCACCGCCATCTGCGAGATCCTCGGCGTCCAGGACGAGGAGGGCGTCCGGTTCTCGAAGCTGGGCAAGATCATGGCAGCGCCCACATCGACGCCGGAGGACAACGTCAAGGCGGTCGACGACATGCGGGCCCTGCTCCGCTCGCTCGTCGAGCGGAGCAAGACCGACCCGGGTGACGGCGTCATCGGGCATCTGGTCAGCGCCGGTGAACTGCCGGACGAGGAGATCGTCGCCACGGCGCTGCTGCTGATGGCGGCCGGCCACGGCGCGACCGCCCACATGACCACCCTGGGCACCATGGCGCTGCTGGCCAACCCCGACCAGCTCGCCCTCATCCGCGCATCGCGCGACCCCAAGTTCATCGCGAACGCGGTGGAGGAACTGCTGCGTTACCTCAGCGTCGCGCACCTGGGCAGGCGCCGGGTCGCGACCGACGACATCGACATCGGCGGGGTGCTGATCCGCTCCGGCGAGGGCATCATCGTCGCGACCGACACCGCCAACCACGACCCGAGCGCGTTCGACGGCGATCCCGACGTGCTCGACCTGAACCGTGACGCGAGGCATCACCTGGCCTTCGGCTTCGGTGTCCACCAGTGCCTCGGCCAGCAGCTCTCCCGCGTGCTGCTGCAGGTGGTCTACGGCACCCTGTACCGGCGCATTCCCACGCTCGCACTGACGGTCCCGGCGGACCAGCTGTCCTACAAACTCGGATTGGCCATCTACGGGGTGAACGAACTCCCGGTGGCCTGGTAGCGCTTCGGCAAGGAGAAGTCTCACTGTGCGGATTCACCTGGACAGAGACAAGTGCGTCGGGTCGGGCTTGTGCGTACTCGCCGCGCCCGACTGGTTCGACCAGGACGAGAGGGGCATCGCGATCGTCCTGGACGACCGGCCGTCGGGGGAGGGAGAGGACGAGGTCGAGCAGGCGGCATACACGTGCCCGGCCCTGGCCATCGACCTCGACTCGGAATAGGTCGATGGACCAGGCCCAGAACGTGGTCGATCCGGGCACCCTGTCCCCCCGCGCCGTCTCGTTGAGACAGCACTGGGACGTGCTGCCCGGCACGGTGCTCACCGCGATAGGGGAGCGCACCGGTCGGATCGACCGCGTCGTACCAGCGGAAACCGGATACAGCAGCCACATAGCCGCAACACTGGACACGGAGCGGGGACGGATCTTCGTCAAGGGAATGCGCGACCGTGACGGGCTCGCGCGGACCCAGCAGACCGAGGCGGCGGTGAACCCGCACGTCAGTTCCATCGGCCCGCGGCTGCTCTGGCGGGTCGTCACCGACGGGTGGGACGTACTCGGCTTCGCTCACACGGAAGGCCGGACCGCCGACTTCGGCCAGTCGTCCGGTGACCTGCCGCTCGTGGTCGCGACCATGGCCGAGCTGGCACGGATCAGCGCTCCGGGGCCGGATCTGCCCTCGGCGGAGGACCGGTGGTCCGGCTACACCGACCGGCAGACGGACGCCGCGCTGCTGCGCGGCGACTCCCTGCTGCACACCGACTGGCACCACACCAACCTGCTCGTCACTCCGGACCACCGGATGCACGTGGTCGACTGGGCCATGGCCGCCCGCGGCCCCGTGTGGATCGACCCGGCGTGCTGGGTCGTCTGGCTGGTCTATTCCGGGCACCCGGCCCAGGAAGCGGAACGATGGGCGGCGAAGGTGCGCTCGTGGTCCGCCGCTCCGGACGGTGCGCTCGACGTCTTCTCCTCCGTGCTGGCCCGCTACTGGCAGGACATCGGCGCCAACCACCCCAACACCATGACATACCGCCTGAGGGACGCCGCCGCGGCCTGGGCGGCGCACCGGCACGCCCGCGCATGAGCCAGTGAGGTCGGAACTGATGAGACACGTATTGCTCGGCGCCAGCGGCGTCGGCACGTCGGTGTACGCGCTCGGCACCGCGACGTTCGGCGAAAGTGCCGACGAGGCCGAGGCCGGACGGGTGCTCGACACCTTCACCGAGCTGGGCGGCCTGATGGTGGACACCGCGGACGCCTATGCCGACGGGCGGAGTGAACAGATCGTCGGATGGTGGCTGCGCAAGCAGTCCACCGAGAAGCGCGGGCGTCTGCTGCTCTCCACGAAGGGCGGCGGCTACACGACGAGCGCGGCGATGAACGAATGGGGCAACACCAGGCACAACCTCAGCCGCGCACTGGACCAGTCGCTGAGGCGGCTCGGTGTCGACTCGGTGACGCTCTACCAGATGCACACGTGGGACCCGCTGACACCGCTGGAGGAGACGCTGTCCTTTCTGGACTCCGCCGTCAGCCAGGGAAAGATCCAGTACGTCGGGCTGTCCAACTTCACCGGGTGGCAGATCCAGAAGTCCGTCGCCCTGGCCAAGGAGCTGGGCCTGGCCGGCCCGGTCACCTATCAGGCGCAGTACAACCTCCTGTGCCGAGAGGTCGAATGGGAGATCATCCCGGCCGGCCGGGACAACGGCATGGGCCTGATGGCGTGGTCGCCGCTCTCCGGCGGACTGCTCACCGACAAGTACTCCCCGCACCGGAGTCCGGAAGGAGAGGCGCGGTTCACCGACCGGATGGAACGCGGAAAGATGCACGACAACTACGTCAACGCCCTCTATCGGGCCCACACCGAACGGGACCGCACCTGGGACGTGCTGAAGATACTCCGCGACCTGGCCGCTGCCCGGGAGGTCACGCCCGCCGCGGTGGCACTGGCATGGGTGGCGGCGCGCCCGGGGGTGAGCGGGGTCGTGCTCGGCGCCCGTGACGCCCGGCAGCTCGAGAGCAACCTCGCGGCCCGCGACGTCGTGCTGGACGAGAGCGACCTGGCGCTGTTGAACGAGGCGAGCGATCCCCGGCCGGCGGGATACCCGTACGGCGATTTCGGCACGATGCAGCGAAGCCGCACGCTCGAATGATCACCGGAGACCGGCCGGCGTGATTCTTGAGCAATCTTCCGGTGCGTCCGGTGCGATGAACGAAAGTCCACTGTACATCGAGTGGGCATCGCGGCTAGAAAATAGACCATTCGCAAGGAATGCCCAAAGATGATGGGAAGCTGACGTGACCGAAACGACACCCAAGAACGCTCCCTACACCGTTGCCGAAGAATACGTGAGCAACTTCCGGGAATACGGCTTCACACACGTCCCGGGACTGATTCCCGCGGACGAGGTGGCCCGGTGGCGCGAGATCGCGTTGGACACGATCGAGAGCGACGGCAGGAAGGCCGGCATGGGCGGGGGGCGCACGGCCCTCAGGACCACGTCGGACCCCTGGTGGAAGCACGACAGCGTGAGCGGTCTGGTCCGCCATCCCCGGGTCGGCGCCGTGGCCGAGCAGCTGACGGGTACGCCGTTGCGCGTGTGGAGCGGGCAGGCGTACGCGAAGCATCCGCACGACGAGGTGCCCACCATCTGGCACGAGGACCTCACCTTCACTCCGCTCGACTCGCCGGTGAACGTGAACGCCTGGATCGCCTTGGTGGACGTACCGGTCGAACGCGGATGCCTGATCTTCCTGCCCAACTCGCACAAGCGCCCCGGCCCGCATCGAGCCGATACGGTCATCGCGAAGAGCAATCCGACGACCTATATGTTCACCGAATGGCCGGAATTGGAATGGGGCCCCCGGGTCACGGTTCCGGTGCGCGCCGGCGACGTCACCTTTCATCAGAGCACGGTGGGACACGCGAGCGGCGGGAACAGGTCCGAGGAAGTGCGGCTCGCATTCATCACCTCCTACACCGGGGAGCAGGCGGTATTCCAGCCGCGTCCCGGCCACCTCCACCTGGACAAGGAACTGGAACCCGGCCAGCTGCTGCCCGACGACCGGTACCCCCGTATTTCGGACCTGGTGTAGGTGCGGGATCAGCCGTGGACCGTGGAGCAGGCTCATCGGGCGGCAGGCTGTACGCGGTCAGCGATCTGCACGTGGCGTACGAGCAGAACCGGCAGATCGTGGAGGGCATCCATCCGCGGCACCGGGACGACTGGCTTCTGGTCGCCGGTGACATCGCGGAGAAGGCCGCCGACGTCGAATGGGCGCTGGGGCTGTTGGCCGACCGTTTCCACACGGTGGTCTGGGTCCCGGGCAACCACGAGCTGTGGACGCACCAGGAGGACCCGGTCACGCTGCGCGGGAGGGACCGCTACCTCCACCTGGTCGAGAGGTGCCGCTCGCTGGGGGTGCTGACCCCGGAGGATCCCTACCGGGTCTGGACCGGGGCCGGCGGGCCGGTGACCGTGGCACCGCTGTTCGTCCTCTACGACTACAGCTTCCTGCCCGCCGGAACCCGGAACGGGGAGGAGGGCCTCCGCAAGGCCCACCAGGCCGGTGTGGTCTGCACGGACGAGTACCTGCTCCACCCCGACCCGTACCCGAGCCGGGCGGCCTGGTGCCGCGCCAGGCTCGCGTACACCCGCGAGCGGCTCGATGCCTGCGACCCGGACGTGCCCACCGTGCTGGTCAACCACTTTCCCCTGCTCCGCGAACCCACCGCGGTGCTCCGCTACCCCGAGTTCGCCCTCTGGTGCGGCACCTCGGCCACGGCGGACTGGCACGTGCGGTACAGAGCGGCCGCCGTGATCTACGGACACCTGCACATCCCCCGCGTCACCTGGCACGACGGGGTGCCGCACCGGGAAGTCTCGCTGGGCTACCCGAGGGAGTGGACACGCCGGGGCAAGCCGGATCCGCTGTTGCGCGAGGTCTTCCCCGGCGGCGGGGCACCGTGATCGAGCAACTGCTGCCGTACCCGGTGCACGTGGTGTCGGCCGTGGACGACCCGCCGGGACCGGGGCTGTTCCCCGCGGAGGAGGCGCTGATCGCCAACGCCGTGGAAAGCCGGAGGAACGAATTCACCACCGGCCGCCGCTGCGCGCGGCAGGCCCTGTCGAAGCTCGGCCACCCCGTCGCACCCTTGTTGTCGGGGACCCGCGGAGAACCCCTGTGGCCGCCCGGCGTGAGGGGTTCGATCACGCACTGCGAGGGCTACCGGGCTGCGGCCGTGGCACGCGGCGGCGACCTCTTCTCGCTGGGGATGGATGTGGAACGGGTACGCGTGGTTCCCCCCGGGGTCTTCGAGGCGGTCTCGTCGCGCCAGGAACGGTCGCTAGGGGACCGGTACCGCAGGCACCTTCCCGCCGTGCCCTGGGAACTGCTGCTCTTCAGTGCGAAGGAATCCGTCTACAAGGCGTGGTTCCCCCTGACGGGGAGGTCGCTGGGGTTCGAGGAGGCCGCCGTCGAGTTCGACCCGTACGAGGGGACCTTCGAAGCCCGGCTCCTGGTCCCGGGACCGCGGTGGGGCGACTCGACGCTCGGCGGGTTCAGCGGGCGATGGGCGGTGCGCCCGGGCTTCGTGCTGACCGCGGTCACCGTCCCCGTCCCGCCGGCCGGCGGGACGACGTCACGGTGATCCCGCGCTCGCGGTCCGCCCCGGTCAGCGGACGACACGGTACTTGACGTGGGTGGCCCTGGGCGAGTGAACAACCTTGACCGGCAGCAGAGTCGGATCGCCGACATCCAGCAGCAGCCGCTCGCCGGCACCCAGCACGACCGGCACGAGGTGGACGTAGAGCTCGTCGAGCAGCCCGGCGGCGAGGAACTGGCGCATGGTCGCGGCCCCGCCGGCGATCGAGACGGCCTGCCCTCCGGCGGCCCGTTGGGCCTGTTCGAGTGCGGCCGTGACACCCCCGGTCACGAAGGTGAAGGTGGTGCCCCGCAACACCAGCGGTTCGCGGGGGTGATGGGTGAGCACGAAAACGGGTGCGCGGAAGGCCGGCTCCTCGCCCCACCAGCCGCGCCAGGACTCGTCCCAGGGACCCTCGCCGCCACCGAACATGTGCCGGCCCATGATGTAGGAGCCGACCCCGTCGAGAACCTCTTCGATCACCTCGCAGTCGACGGTCCGCTCACCGCCCTCGCGGCCCTGGTGCGCATGCCACGCCTTGCTGGCGAACACCCATGGGTACAGACGCTTCCCGCCCACTCCGACCGGGTTCTGCGCGCTCTGGTCGGGGCCTGCGACGAAACCGTCGAGGGACATCGAGACGTGGCATCTGACACTGCTCACGTCCGGCTCCTCCCGTCTGCGGTCCGTGCCGTCCGTGCCGTCCGTGCCGTCCGCGCGGGCCCTGCGGCGCTTTCGGCCCTTTCGGCGCGGACCCGAGCCGGCCCTGATGGAAAGTGCTGCTGGCATATGGAAGGTGGGAGTGTCGTATCGGTCAAGGCGGCTTTCCCATCCTCATTCAGGCGTGATGAACGGGCTCTTGATGTCGCGTACGACCATTGTTAGGCGTGATGCGGGGTGCGGGGAAAGTGAACCTTCGTCCACGCCGTGGCCGTGACGGCCGGACGGGATGCGGTCTGAGCGGGGACTCCAGCGGCCCGGCCCAGGGGGCGGGAGCGATCCGTGAAGGCGATCCTCCCGGGGCGACGGCGGCCGCCCCGACCCGTCTTGTGGGTCTCATGCGCTGCGCGATTTCGTTGGTTCGACTTCGATGTGATCTGCCGGATTTTCGGGCGAACTCGCTCGCTTGTACTCCGGAGCGGATATTTTCGTCGCCCTCGGGCATCAGAAGCCAAAATGTGGAATATCGTAGAGAATGGCGAGCTGGTAGGTGTACGATACCAGCCCTGCTTGAAGGCGTGACTCCACACCGAGCTTCGCCATTATCTGGGACATGTGCGCCTTTGCGGTGCGCTCGGTGATGCGCAGATTCCGTGCGATGCCGCGGTTTGAGCTGCCATTGCCAAGTAAGCGGAATACCTGGAACTCCCGGTCCGACAGCAGGGTTACCTTGGCGACTTCCTCGTGCCACCTGTGCGGTTTGGCCGGCGGATGACAGTCGTCGGTGAGTTCGGCGAGGTCGTCGCCCTGGCTGCGCTCGTCGAGGTCTGTGGTGGGTGCACGATTCATGTCGATGGAGGCGGGCGGCGTGGTCATGTGCGAACCTGCGGGGATGCATTTCCTGAAATAGCGGCCAAATCCATCACCAGCCACTCCCTTCGCTGGGCGCTTTGGTTTGAATATGAAGAACTCAGGTGTGTGCATAATGGGCAAATAAAAAGGGGCGAAGCTCGCAGGTTTTCAGCCGAATATCAGTTCTATAGACTAGCTGGAGGACTTCTGGAACCGCAAGATTTTTTCTCCCCAGGGGGACTATTTGGACTTCACGGCATTGATATTCAGACTTATTTGTGGACAGATGTTTGATTGCGTTGATCGCGGGGAACTATTTTTGGCTTTCGAAAAGACGGGCCAATGGTTGCTGTGTCCGTTTTTTACGTGGCGGGTGGTCCGGTACGGGTGTAAGGGGTGACCCGCGGAGCCCGTGCCAGGGTCATCCCCGCGGCCCGCGGGGGACCGCTCCGGCCCGTGCTCCCGCCCGGTCCCGACCGCCGGCCGAGCAGCCGCCAGGCGCCACGCCAAGGCACCCGACGGGCCCCTAAACCCCTCTGAGGCCCTCGGCGTTGGGGCTAGGATGATGGCTTCCCAGCCGCCACCGCTCGCCCGAGGAGTACCTCCACCGTGGCCGATAGTTTCGTTCACCTGCACGTTCACACCGAGTACTCGATGCTGGACGGGGCAGCGAAGAACGGCAAACTGATCGCTGAGGCCGAGCGGCAGGGGATGCCGGCGGTCGCCATGTCGGACCACGGGAACATGTTCGGCGCGTACGAGTTCTTCCAGACCGCGAAGACGACCGCCGTGAAGCCGATCATCGGGATCGAGGCGTATCTCGCTCCGGAGTCCAGACACCACAAGAAGCCCGTCTTCTGGGGCCGGGGCGGGGTCCGCGGCGCGGGGTCCGACGGTGCCGAAGGCGGCAAGGACGTCTCCGGCGGCGGCAGGTTCACCCACATGACCATGTGGGCGAAGAACGCTCACGGCCTGCGCAACCTCTTCCGCATGTCGTCCATCGCCAGCATCGAGGGCCAGTTCCCGGCAGGCAAGCCGCGCATGGACATGGAGCTGATCGCCGAGAACGCCGAAGGCATCATCGGCACGACGGGCTGCCCGTCCGGGGCGGTGCAGACCCGCCTGCGCCTGGGCCAGTGGGACGAGGCGGTGAAGGTCGCAGCGTCCTACCAGGACATCCTGGGCAAGGAGAACTACTTCCTGGAGCTGATGGACCACGGCCTCGACATCGAGCGGGACGTCCGTGCCGACCTGCTCAAACTGGCCGACCACCTTGGCATCCCCCTGCTGGCCACGAACGACTCGCACTACGTCACCGCCGACCAGGCGGACGCCCACGACTCCCTGCTGTGCATCGGGGTGGGCAAGAACAAGGACGACCCGAACCGGTTCAAGTTCAGTGGCTCCGGCTACTACGTGAAGACCGCGACCGAGATGCGCGAGCTGTTCAGCGAGCTCCCGCAGGCGTGTGACAACACGCTGCTCATCGCGGAGATGATCGAGCCGTACAACGAGGTCTTCGACTACGTCGACCGGATGCCTCAGTTCGAGGTGCCGGAAGGCGAGACGCAGGAATCCTGGCTGCGCAAGGTGACCCTGGACGGGCTCCGGGACCGCTACGGCGATCCCGTCGCCCAGAAATACCTTGACCGGTTCGAGACCGAGATGAAGGTCATCGGTCCGATGGGGTTCTCCAGCTACTTCCTCGTCGTCTCCGACATCTGTCAATACGCCCGGAAGAGCGGTATCGCGCTCGGCCCGGGCCGTGGCTCCGCGACCGGCTCGATCGTCGCCTACGCCACCGGCATCACCGAACTCTGCCCGCTGGAGCACGGCCTCCTGTTCGAGCGGTTCCTGAATCCCGAGCGGATCAACCCGCCCGACGTCGACCTCGACTTCGACGACCGTCAGCGTGACCAGATGGTGCGCTACGTCACCGAGAAGTACGGATCCAGCCATACGGCGCAGGTCAACACCTTCGGCACGATCAAGGCCAAGGCCGCGGTCAAGGACGCCAGTCGCATCCTCGGGTACCCCTTCGCGATGGGTGACCGGATCACCAAGGCGATGCCGCCGGACGCGAACGGCAAGGGCGTTCCGCTGGCCAAACTGTTCGAGAAGGATCACGCGCGCTACAGCGAGGGCGCGGAGATCCGGTCGATGATCGAGAACGAGCCCGACGTACGGAAGATCTACGAGACGGGCCTCGGAATCGAAGGGCTGGTCCGTGGAACCGGGGTCCACGCGGCAGCGGTCATCTTATCCTCGGAGCCCCTGATCGACCTGGTTCCGCTGCACATGCGGGCCAAGGACGGGGTGATGCTCACAGGGTTCGACTACCCGTCCTGTGAGAACCTGGGCCTGATCAAGATGGACTTCCTGGGCCTTCGCAACCTCGGCATCATCGATCACGCGATCAAGACGATCGAGCAGAACCGTGGCGTGAGGATCGAGACGGCCAAGATTCCGCTCGACGACAAGAAGACGTACGAACTCCTGGCACGAGGCGACACGCTGGGGGTGTTCCAGCTCGACGGTGCGGCGATGCGCCAGCTGCTGCGCCTGATGGTGCCGAACCAGTTCGAGGACCTCTCCGCGGTCGGTGCTCTCTATCGTCCGGGGCCGATGGGTGCCAACACCCACATCAACTACGCGCACCGCAAGAACGGCCGGCAGGAGGTCCTGCCGGTCCATCCCGAGCTGAAGGACGCGCTGGAGCCGATCCTCGGCCTCACCTATCACCTGCTCGTGTACCAGGAGCAGGTGATGGCCATCGCCCGCGAGCTGGCCGGGTACTCCTTCGGCGGGGCCGACCTGCTGCGACGGGCGATGGGCAAGAAGAAGCCGGAGGTGCTGGCGGCGGAGTTCGAGAAGTTCCACTCGGGCATGAACGAACGCGGCTTCTCGGACGAGGCGTGCCAGGCCGTCTGGGACGTCATGCTTCCGTTCTCCGGATACGGCTTCAACAAGTCGCACTCCGCCGCGTACGGCCTCGTCTCGTACTGGACCGCGTACCTGAAGGCGAACTATCCAGCCGAGTACATGGCGGCGCTGCTGACGTCGGTGGGTGACGACAAGGACAAGTCCGCCGTGTACCTGGCCGACGCCCGGTCCAAGGGCATCAGGGTTCTCTCTCCGGACGTCAACGAGTCCGTCGCCGACTTCACAGCCGTCGGAGACGACGTGCGCTTCGGCCTCCAGGCGGTCAGGAACGTGGGCCTGCCGGTGATCGAATCCCTGATGGCCTCACGAGCCGAGCAGGGCAAGTTCACCTCGTTCCCGGACTTCCTGGACAAGGTCTCCCTGCCGGTGTGCAACAAGCGCGCCATCGACTCCATGATCAGGTCAGGGGCCTTCGACTCGCTCGGGCACACCCGTCAGGGCCTGGCGGCGGTCGCCGAAAACGCCATCGAGTCGGTCATCGGGGTGAAGAAGCAGCAGGCCATCGGGCAGGACGACCTGTTCGGGGCCGTCGACGACGGCAGCGGAGTCCCCGGCATCGGCCTGGACTTCACCATCGGTGAGCGGGAATGGCCGCGCAAGCAACTGCTCAGCCAGGAACGCGAAATGCTGGGCCTGTACGTCTCAGGCCACCCGCTGGACGGTGCCGAGCACATCCTGGCCAGGAACCGCGACACCTCCATGGCGGACGTCCTGGGATCCGGACGGACCGAAGGGATGGTCAAGCTCGCCGGCCTGATCACCTCGGTGGACAAGCGGATCAACAAGGGCGGGAACGCGTGGGCGATCATCAGTCTGGCGGACCGTGACGCCGAGATGGAGGTGCTGTTCTTCCCCAAGGCCTACATGCTGGTGCAGCACGAACTCATCGAGGACAACGTCATCTCCGTCAGCGGTCGGCTGAACGAGCGCGACGGTACGATCTCGGTGTTCGGTGAGGCGGTCCAGGCGCTCGACATCTCCTCGGCCGAACACGGTGGCCTCTCTCCGATCCTGATCACGGTCGCGGAGTCGAAGATCAAGCCGAAGATCATCGCCGAAATGAAGCACTCCTTCAGGAGCCACCCCGGACAGACCCCGGTACGCCTGAAGGTCGTGGGACGCGAGAAGACGACGGTGTACGAACTCGGTTTCCTCATCGACCCCGACACCGTGGCGTCCGAGATCAAGAGCCTGCTGGGAACCGGTGTATGGAGTCTCGCGTGACAGGGGAGCCGAGCGCCGGGCACGGTCCCTCCTGACGTCAGGACGGTGCCAGGCGTCGGTAGGCGCCACGGTAGTGGATCAGGGGACCCGACCTCTCTGCGACGTCGAGACGACGGACCTTGGCGACGACGATGTCGTGGTCCCCGGCCCGGTGCTGCGCGTCGACCGTGCCCTCCAGCCACGCGAGGGCGCCGTCGAGCAGCGGCAGCCCGCCCGGCGAGCTGGTCCACGCCAGCTCGCCGAACTTCTGGCCGCCGCTGCGGGACAGGCAGGCGGAGACGTGCTGTTGGTGCTCGCTCAGGATGTTGATGCAAATGCGGTCCGACGCGAGGAGGAGCGGCCAGGTCCGGCTGGTGTGTCCGATGCAGAACGACACCAGAAGCGGATCGAGCGAGACCGCGTTGAACGAGCTGATGGCCATTCCGGCCGGGCTGCCGTCGGGCGCCACGCCCGTCACCGCGACCACACCACTGGCGAAGTGGCCCAGAACCTCACGGAACTTCTCCTGTTCGGACGCACCTCTGCGCACCCCGCGCGTCACCATGCCCACTCTCCCCCTCGCACTGTCGGTTGCTCCGGGCCTCAGACCCGCCGGGCGAGCTGGACGAAGGTCCTGGACCGGGTGCGCACCGTGCCGCCGAGCCGTTCGATCTCCGCCCGCAGTGCGTCGAGTAGCGCCGCCAACCGCTCCGGCTCCATTTGCTGGTGGTCGCTGAAGGTGGTGACCAGGCCGGCCCATTCCTCGGCGGTCAGTGTCAGGCTCCACCAGTAGGTGTCCGAGTCGCAGAAGGCGAAAGCGGCGTCGGCCGCGAAGGGATCAGTGGCGTCCCGGGTGCTCCGGGGAACGCCGCCGGCGACGGTGACGCCCGGCGCACACGCGCGGTAGACGGCTTCGAAGGCCGCCAGGAAGGACGGCTCGACCTCGTGGACGTTCCAGAAACGGGCCATGACGCCCCCCGGGTTCAGCAGATCGGCCGCTTTGCGCCGCCCTTCGACCGGGTCGATCCAGTGCCAGGAATCCCCGCTGGTGAGAAGGTCGAAGGTCCGTCCCGATCCGTCCCACGTCTCCAGCATCGCGACGTCGACGTTCACTCCCTTGGCCCGCGCCAACTGGGCCATTCGCGCGTCGGGTTCAAGTCCGAGAACGGTGAGACCGCGCGCGCCGAGCGCCGCCGCGACCTTGCCCGTGCCACAACCGATGTCGAGCGCCGTGGCCGGTGACGACGCCAGGAGGCGGTCGATGAGCGCCTCCGGGTAGGCAGGTCGGTAGCGGTCGTACTGGAGGGCCACGGAACCGAACGCTCCGGCCCTGGAACGGTCGAGATACCGGTTGCTGAAGGACATGCGGGATCTGCTCCCTCGGGTTGACTCAGCTGACGACGGCGGGGGGTGCCCGGCTTCGGCTGCGGCGGGATCGAGCGCGCGGGGCCTCGTGCCGGAGCCGTGGCCCAACCGATCAGGCGGTCCGGAAGCGGTTGATCGCGTCGCTGTGCCGGGCACGCATCTCCTGATCGGAGATCCCCAGGCCCTCTTCGGGGGCCAGGGCGAGGACGCCGACCTTGCCCTGGTGGAGGTTGCGGTGGACGTCGTAGGCGGCCTGGCCGGTCTCTTCCAG
>NZ_JBEOXU010000095.1:0-24767 GCF_040296725.1 Streptomyces sp. NPDC002044 | reverse complement strand
GCCAGGCCGAGCGACACGGCGGCGGCGCAGGCGAGCGCGGTCTTCAGGCTGCGTACGGGCATGGCGGCTCCTCCGGGTGGGGGTACGGGGTACGCGCCCTCCGCGTCCGCGGCCCGGCCCGGATAGGGTGGTACAGACCAGAGGCCCCCGAGGTCAGAGGCCCCGCAGAGCGGAGAACAGTCCCGTGGCAGAGCGCAAGCCGATCGAATCCTGGCTGACCGACATGGACGGGGTACTCATCCACGAGGGCACGCCGATCCCCGGCGCCGACGCCTTCATCAAGCGGCTGCGCGAGTCCGGCAAGCCCTTCCTGGTGCTGACCAACAATTCCATCTACACCCCCCGCGACCTGCAGGCCCGCCTCAGCCGCATGGGCCTGGACGTCCCCGTCCAGAACATCTGGACGTCGGCGCTGGCCACCGCGAAGTTCCTCGACGACCAGCGCCCGGGCGGCACGGCGTACGTCATCGGCGAGGCCGGCCTGACCACGGCCCTGCACGACATCGGCTACATCCTGACCGACCACGAGCCCGACTACGTGGTCCTCGGCGAGACCCGCACCTACAGCTTCGAGGCGATGACGAAGGCGGTCCGCCTGATCAACGCGGGCGCCCGCTTCATCTGCACCAACCCCGACGAGACCGGCCCCTCCGCCGAAGGTCCGCTCCCGGCGACCGGCGCCGTCGCCGCACTGATCACCAAGGCCACCGGCAAGAAGCCGTACTTCGCCGGCAAGCCCAATCCGCTGATGATGCGGACCGGGCTGAACGCCATCGGCGCGCACTCCGAGAGCAGCGCGATGATCGGTGACCGGATGGACACCGACGTCCTGGCCGGGCTGGAGGCGGGCATGCAGACCTTCCTCGTCCTCACCGGCCTGACCTCGCTCGCCGACACCGAGAAGTTCCCCTACCGCCCGACCAAGACGGTCGACTCGATCGCCGACCTGGTCGACCTGGTGTAGCGCGCACGGCTGACACGTACGGCGCCGCTCCGGATGCGGGGCGGCGCGCCGCGCGTGAATCTCCTTGGTGAGGAGGTTCACCATGCGCAGCATTTCCATCGCACTCCGTGTCACCGGTGTGGCCGTCGCCCTGACGGCGTTCACCGCGGTGACCGCGCCCACCGCCCTCGCGGGCGAGGAGGAACGCGGCGGCCGCGAGAGCATCTCGGTCGATCCGAACCCGGCCCACCCCGGAGCGCAGGTCAAGCTGCGCGTCCAGGGCTGCGACGGCACCCGGGGGGCGGCCAAGTCCCCTGTCTTCGTGGCGGACGCCGACCTGTACGGCCGCGACAGCGGCCGCAGCCCGCTCTACGGCGAGGCGATGATCAGCTCGCACGCCTCGCCCGGCTGGCACTCCATCCGGGTGACCTGCGACGGGCACGACAAGGTCACCGGCTCCATCGAGATCGCCCACCACCGCCCGACCCACCACCCCTCGCCGGTCTGGCCGGTCCACGCGGGCGGCGGCGGCATGTCCGCCGAGCTCGCCAAGACCTCCCGGCCGGCCGTGGCGGCCGAGGAGCAGGAGGAGGGCGGCCCGGGGGTGCCGCACACCGTGATCGGCGCCGTCCTCGCGGCCGCGGCCACCCTGGCAATCGCGGGGCGCGCGCTGGCCCTGCGCCGCCGCCGAAGCGGCGAGTGAGCGAGGCCAGGGCGACCGCCGGCGGCCGGCTGCTGACCTTCGTCGCCTGGTCCGTGCTGGTCCTGGGCCTGTGGCTGTGGGGCCGCCAGCTCACCGGGATACCCTCGCCCCTCACCGGCCAGGCCGGCGGGGCAGTGGGTCCGGGGATGCCGGCCGCGCACGCCCCGATGCCGGGGTCCTCGCCCGAACGGGTCGACGTGCCCTCCCTAGGGGTCCAGGCCCCGGTGATATCCCGGAGCCTGGACAAGGACGGGGCGATCGAGCCGCCCCCGTACGGCAGCCCGGGCACGGTGGGCTGGTGGGGCGCGGGCACCCAGCCGGGTGTCGCCGGGACGGCGCTGATGGTGGGGCACGTGGACACCCAGTCGAAGCCGGCGGTGTTCTTCGGCCTCAGCTCGGCGCAGCCGGGCGAGAAGGTACGGGTGGTGCGGGCCGACGGGTCGGTCGCCGAGTTCACCATCGAGGACGTCCGGGTCTACGACCGCGCGGGCTTCGACCCGCACAAGGCGTACGGCCAGCGGGTCGCGGGCCGGGCGGAACTGCGGCTGGTCACCTGCGGCGGTTCGTACGACAAGGCGGCCAAGGAGTACACGGCCAACGTGGTGGTCTCCGCCTACCTGACGGGCGCGGGCGTCCGCCCGGGAACGGCGGCGTAAGGCCCCCGCGCAGACGCAGCCCCGCGCGCCCCACAGCGTCGGGACACGAAGAAGGCCCCCACTCGCGTGGGGGCCTTCTTGTCGTCTGTGCGCCGCCAGGGACTCGAACCCCGGACCCGCTGATTAAGAGTCAGCTGCTCTAACCAACTGAGCTAGCGGCGCTTGGTGACAGGCAAAACTCTACCCCACTCCCGCCGGTGCTCACGACCAGCCACGCCCGCCTTGTCCGATTAACCCATGTTTGAGTGGTTCATCGTGCACGATATGTCTTGGTCGTGCCACATCTGATGCCCCGCCAGATGCGGCACGGTCCGACCAGTGGACGAGCAGGGGAGTGGACGGAACCGCATGACGATGCAGCCTCCGACGCCGCATGGGCCGATGGCGATGCCCGTTTTCCAGGAGTACGAGCCCGCTGGCGACTGCGCGTGCCAGGGCTGCGCCCAGCGCCGGCGCTCCCTCGCCCGTGCGCGGGCCATACCGCTCCGGGACGGAGGACACCCCGCCGCGCGCGGCGCGCGCCGCGCGCTCGTCCTGGCCACCGCCGCCGGCGTGGTCCTCGGCGGCGCCGGTACGGGCGCGGCGGCGGTGACCGCGCCGGCCGCCGGAGCGGTCACCGCCGACGAGGACCCGCCCGGGTCCCCGCAGGGCGGCCGGGCCCCGCTGCACGGACCGAAGGCCGGCAAGCCCGGCACCCCGGGCGCCCCGGCGGCCCCCGGCGCGGTGAAGCGGATCGACCGGGCGACGATCATCAACCGGGCGAAGCTGTGGCTGGACGCGAAGGTCCCGTACAGCATGACCGAGTACTGGACGGACGGGTACCGGCAGGACTGCTCGGGCTACATCTCCATGGCCTGGAACCTCGGCACGAACGAGTGGACCGGCAGCCTCGACACCTTCGCCACGAAGATCACCAAGGACGAGCTGCTGCCGGGGGACATGCTCCTCTTCCACAACCCGGCGGACCCCAACAAGGGCTCCCACGTGGTCCTCTTCGGCGGCTGGGCGGACCAGACCCGGACGCACTACATCGCCTACGAGCAGACCAAGCCGAACACGCGGAAGCTGGCCACGCCCTACGGCTACTGGACCAACTCCACCAAGTACCTGCCGTACCGGTACAACGGCATCACCGGCGGCATCACCCCGGAGGCTCCCGCCGCCGGACCCAAGCCGACGGCCCCGACGGCCTTCCCCGGGGCGGCGAAGTTCGGCCCTGGAGCCACGAACGAGTACGTCGAGCACCTGGGCCGGATGCTGGCCGAGCGGGGCGGCGCCCGGTTCTACCCGAAGGGCCCGAGCCGGACCTGGACGGACGCCGACCGGCTGGCCACCCAGGCCTTCCAGCGCGCCCAGGGCTGGACGGGCGCCGACGCGGACGGGCTGCCGGGTGCGCAGACCTGGCGCCTGCTGGTCGAGCGCCAGGGCAAGGACATCCCGCCGTCGGTGACGGCCGCGCCCGGCCCCGGCGGGGTACGGGCCTATCCGGGCGCGGCGGTGTTCCGCCCGGGCGCGTCGCACGAGGCCGTCGCGGCGCTGGGCCGTCAGCTGGTGAAGAAGGGCTTCGGCAGGTACTACACCTCCGGCCCCGGACCCCGCTGGGGCGAGGCCGACCGCCGCAACGTCGAGGCGTTCCAGCGCGCGCAGGGCTGGCGCGGCGCCGCGGCCAACGGTTACCCGGGCCCGGAAACCTGGCGCCGGCTGTTCGCATGACGGAGGCAACGATGTACCCCACGCGCACCACGTCGACCACGGGCACCTTCCGGATCCCCCCGGCGGCCGCCCAGCCGGTCCGCCCCGCCCTCACCGCCGAAGCACCGGCGGCGTCGGCGGCCTCGCCGACGGCGCCAACGGCACCGACGGCCTGGACCGAGGCATCCCCCGCGGCGCCGTACGTCGGCCCCGCGCCGTCCGCGGCTCCGGCGCCCGCTCCGATCCAGGTTCCGGAGGCGTTTCAGGTCCCGGGCCCGGGACCCGTGCCCGTACCCCTACCGGTGGAGGCGGTTCCGCCCGCCCGGGGCGACGGCCCGGCGCCCGAGCCGCGGGTTCCGCTGGCGCCGTACGGTCGCCCCGAGCCGTCCCCGGCCCCGCTCCCGGTCCCGATTCCGGTGGAAGCCGTACCGGCGGCGCGGGCCGATGCCGTCCTCGTGGCCGCGCCTTCGGCGGGGGAGCAGGCCCCGGCGGCCGCCCCGTACGCCCGCACGGTGGAGCCCTGGCCCTGGTCGCCGGTGCCGGACGCCGGGGAGGTGTCGCACTCCCGCCCGGCGGAGGCCGTGGCGGTGCGCGCGTCCGGGCCGGTGCCGACGTTCGGGCCCGCCGAGGCCGCCCCGGACGCCGGTCCCGCGAGGGAGGAGGCTCCGGCCCGCCGGGCCGAGGCCGTCTCGGCCCTGCCGCACACCCGCCCGACCCCGGCGGCCGAGGAACCGGAGCCCGCGTACGCACCGCCGTACGACCACCCGGTCGCGCTGGTCACCGGCCCGCGCGAGGGCGCGGAGGAGCCGGAGGCCCGCCCCGCCGAGGCCCCGGTCCCCGCCGCCCGCGCACGGGCCGGTTCCGAGCAGGAGACGCTCCCGCAGCCCGGCCCGCACCCGAACCAGGACCTCCACCAGGACTTCGCCCAGCACCAGGGCCAGGACGAGGACCAAGACCGCAGCGAGGACCAGGGCCAGGACCAGGACCCGCACCCGGAGCCCGAACCACAGCATTCCGGCGTGCCCGGGCCCGGGGTGGCCGAGATCGTCGCCCAGGCCGTGGCCCGGGGTCTGGAGCGGGAGGACGACGACACCCAGGACCTGCCCCTCGTTCCCCCCGCCGCGCCCTTGCGCGGCGCGGCGGCCACCGAGGTGCCGCTCCACCTGCCGTTCCGCGCCGACCCGCAGCCCCCGGCCGCGACCCCCGAGACCGCCTCGACCCTCGCCGGCCCGGACCGGCCCGCCCGGCCCCGGCCCGTGCCCGGCGCGGCACCGGCGCGCCCCGCCCCCGGCCGCCGCGTCCCCCGGGGCGACGACCGGCTCCGGGAGCACCGCGGGCCCGTGCTGCCGGGCTGGATCGGCGTGGCCGTCGGCGGCCTGGCCCTGGCCGGCTGCGTCGCCGTGCTCTGGCGTGCCGGGGTCGTCCCGGCCTCCCTGGTGGCGGCCTTCGGCGCGCCCCCCCGCGCCTACGAGGGACTGCGGGCCACCCACTGGCCCCCGCTCGCCTTCCTCGGCGTCGTCGCGCTCCTGGCGCTCGGCGGCCTGGGCCGCGCCCGTACCGGCCACGCCTGGGTGCTGACCCTCTTCGGCCGCTACCGGGGCACGGTCCGGCGTACCGGACTGACCTGGGTCAGCCCGCTCCTGCTGCGCCGTCGGGTCGACGTACGGCTGCGCCACTGGCGCAGCGACCCGATGCCCGCCGTGGACTCGGGCGGTCTCGCCCTCCAGGTCGTCGTCCAGGTCGTCTGGCAGGTCAAGGACACGGCCCGCGCCACCCTCGCCGTCGCCGACCACACCGAGTACCTCGCCGAACAGGTCGAGTCGGCCATGGCCCGCGTCCTGTCCCAGCTCCCGGCCGACGCCTTCCACGAGGCCGCCCCGACCCTGCGCGACGCCGAGGCCGTCGGCGACGCGCTGACCCGGATGCTGGCGGCGGAGACCGAGGCCGTCGGCGTGGAGGTGTTCTCGGCCCAGCCGACGCGGATCGAGTACGCCCCCGAGGTCGCCGAGGCGATGCGCCGCCGCCGGGTCGCGGCGATCGACGCCAAGCACCGCGACACCGTGCTGACCTCGGTCGTCGACGCGGTGGACGACACCGTCCACCGGCTGACCTCGCGCGGGATCGTCGAACTGGACGACTACGAGCGCAAGGCCCTCGTGAAGGACCTCACGGTCGCCTTCTACACGGGGCGGTCGGAATAGCAGGTTCCGTGGCGGTACGGGAACGGGTGGCCGGATGGGACCGGACCACCCGTTCTCCTTTTGGTATGGACATGGACAACTCTCGTCAATAATCTGGGAGTTGGTCTAGACCTGAAATCCGTACGGCGATCCAGGGCTCGCCACACCATCCCCACGCGTGCGCTCGCTCTCGCCGGACTCCCCCCACGTTCAAGGAGCATCATGCGTCACTTCCGCATGCCCGGACGGGCCGGCGCCGCCGCGCTCGGCCTCGGCCTCGTCGCAGGGATCACCCTGCTCAGCGCTCCCAGCGCGAGCAGCCACGGCTACACCGACTCCGCCATCAGCCGCCAGAAGCTCTGTGCCAACAGGACCGTGTCCAACTGTGGCGCGATCCAGTGGGAGCCGCAGAGCGTCGAGGGCTTCAAGGGCTTCCCGGCCGCCGGCCCCGCCGACGGCAAGATATGCGCCGGCGGGAACGCCCAGTTCGCCGAGCTCGACGACCAGCGCGGCGGCACCTGGCCCACCACCGCCGTCACCAGCGGCCAGAGCTACTCCTTCCGGTGGCAGTTCACCGCCAACCACTCGACCACCGACTTCAAGTACTACGTCACCAAGAACGGCTGGGACCCCACCAAGCCGCTCACCCGCGCCTCCCTCGACCCCCAGCCCTTCCTCACCGTCGCCTACAACGGCGCACGCCCCTCCATGACCACCGTCCACCAGGGCGCCATGCCCAGCGGCAAGTCGGGCCGCCACATGATCCTGGCGGTCTGGTCGGTCAACGACACCCCGATGGCCTTCTACTCCTGCTCTGACGTTAAGTTCTGACGTAACGTCAGGTACCCTCCGGCGGCATGCGGACGTCGACTGCACCCGAAACCGTCGCGGAGCTCATCGCGCGCCAATGGGGCGATCACCGGCCCGGGCTGATGTACGAGGACACCGAGCGTCGCGTCCTCACCCGGCACCGGACCGCCCAGGAGTCCGCCGCGCGCGCCGCGCTCCTCGTCGACCTCATGCCGCCGGAGGCCGCACCGCACCTGGGGGTGTTGCTCGACAACACCCCCGAGTTCCCGTTCTGGCTCGGCGCGGCGGCCCTCGCGGGGGCCGCCGTCGCCGGGATCAACCCGACCCGGCGCGGTCCCGAGCTGGCGCGCGACATCCTGCACACCGACTGCCGCCTCCTGGTGACCGAGCCCGCCCACCTGCCGCTGCTGCGCGGCCTCGACCTGCCCGGCGTCCGCCTCCTCGTCACCGGCACCGAGGCGTACGCGGCCCTGCTCGCCCCGTACGCCGCCGCCAAACCCGGCGAAGCGACGCTGGGCACCCCCGGCCCCGGCTCCCGGCTGCTCCTCTACTTCACCTCCGGCTCCACCGGCGCCCCCAAGGCCGCCATCTGCACCCAGGGCCGGCTGGCCGCCGCCGGTTCGGCGCTCGCCCGCCAGTTCTCCGTGACGCCGGACGACGTCCACTACGTCTGCATGCCGCTCTTCCACGGCAACGCGGTCATCGCCGACTGGCTGCCGGCCCTGGCCGGGGACGCGTCCGTGGCGCTGCGCCGCCGCTTCTCGGCCTCCGCCTTCCTGGACGACGTGCGGGCGTACGGCGCGACGTACTTCACCTACGTCGGCCGGGCCGTCCAGTACCTCCTCGCCACCGGCCCCCGCCCCGACGACCGCGAGCACACCCTGCGGCTCGGCTTCGGCACCGAGGCCGGTGCGGTGGACGCGGCCCGCTTCGCCGAGCGCTTCGGGGTCCGGCTGGTGGAGGGCTACGGGGCCACCGAGGGCGGGGCCTCCGTCCAGCGCACCCCGGACACCCCGCCGGGCGCCCTGGGCCGGGCGGGCGCGGGCGACGACCTGGCGGTGATCGACCCCGAGACGGGCCGTACCTGCCCGCCGGCCCTCTTCGACGGGGACGGCCGCCTGCTGAACGGCGACGAGGCCATCGGCGAGCTGGTCAACCGGGGCCGCAGCCTCTTCGAGGGCTACTGGCGCAACCCCGGAGCGGAAGCCGCCCGCACCCGGGACGGCTGGTACTGGACCGGGGACCTCTTCTTCCGCGACGCGGCGGGCTTCCTCTACTTCGCGGGCCGTACGGACGACCGGCTCCGGGTCGACAGCGAGAACCTGGCGGCGGCGGTGATCGAGAACATCCTCGCCCGGTGGCCCCGGGCGGCGGCGGTCGCCGTCTACGCCGTACCGGACGAGGTGGCGGGGGACCAGGTGATGGCGGCGCTCGCGCTGAACGAGGGCGCGGAGTTCGCGCCGGACGCCTTCGCGGAGTTCCTGGCCGCGCAGCCGGACCTGGGCACGAAGATGCCGCCGCGCTACGTCAGGGTGGTCCCGTCGATGCCGGTCACCGCCACGAACAAGGTCCACCGGGTCGCCCTCCGCCGAGCCGTCTTCCTCCCGCAGCCGCCCCCGGACGGCACCCCGGGCCACCCGGACCCGGTCTGGCACCGCACCCCCGACGGGGAGTACCGCCCCCTGGACGCCCCGGCCCTCACCGCCCTCCTGGCGAGGTACGCGGCCCAGAACCGCACGCACCTCCTCCACCCCTGAGCCGGGCACAACCAGCCCCGCTGGCGTTCGAGGCGCGGCGCGGAGCGGAGCGCCGTAGGGGGTCCGGGGCGGAGCCCCGGGGAGCGGCGGAAGGGCGGGCAGGGGCAGGCCACGCGCAGCGGCACCCCGCCCGCAGACCCCGCGCGGCTCATGGTTTTGAGCACTCCGAAGGACCGGGTAGTATTTTCACTGTCAGCAGGCGCCGCTAGCTCAGTTGGTTAGAGCAGCTGACTCTTAATCAGCGGGTCCGGGGTTCGAGTCCCTGGCGGCGCACCTGTCCTTCGGGCGGTTTCCGGTTCACCGGGAACCGCCCGAAGTGTTTTCCGCCCCTTCCCGCGCCGCGCTCCCGCGGCCCCCGCCCCCGCTCACAGCGTGAGCGACAGCAGCAGCGGCGCGGCCTTCCGGTTCAGGGTTTCGGCCGCCTCCCGCAGCCGGTGCGCGTGCTCCACCGGCATCGACAGGGCCAGGCAGCCCACCGCGTTCCCCGCGGTGATCGGGACCGCCGCGCAGACGGTGCCCACGGCGTACTCCTGGAGGTCGAGCATCGGCACGGTGGCCGGCTGCGCGTCCAGCTTGGAGAACAGGATCCGCTCGTTCACGATCGTCTTCGACGTGAGCCGGGCGATCTTGTGGCGGGACAGGTGGTCGCGGCGCCCGTCGAGGTCCAGCTGCGTCAGCAGGCACTTGCCGACCGCGCTGGCGTGCGCGGCGGAGCGGAAGTCGACCCATTCGTGCACCTTGGGGGTGCGGGGACTGTCCGCGAACTGCGTGATCCTGACCTCGCCGTCCACGTACCGGCTGATGTAGACGGCCGCGCCCACCGAGTCCCGGAGCTCGTCCAGGGTGTCCTGGAGTTTGTCCGACAGGGCCTGCTGGCGGTCGACGCCGGAGCCGAGCAGGACGAGCGAGTCCCCTATGGCGTACGCGCCGTGGGCGACCTGCAGGACGTACCCCTCCCGGCGCAGCATCAGCAGCATCGGGCTGAGATGGACTGCGGGCAGGCCGGTCTCACGCGCGATCTGCACGTCGGTCACGCCACCGGCGTGCCGTGCGATCGTTTCGAGTACGCGCAGTGCGTACTGCACCGAGTGGAACGGCGCGGTCGGCTCGGGCTTCAGCGCCACGGTTTCCCCCTAGCAGGTTGTTACCGCTTGCCCTGACACAGTAACCACCAAGAGGCCCGCCCGGAGGGCCTGTTGGAGAGATTGATGGCTCAATCATGTCGCCCCGCCTGGGTCTAATCCTCTGGCATATGCCATCGTCATGGCCTCTCCGGGCCCGCCGGGAATGCCGGAGAGCCGTTCGGGGTTCCCCTTCTCGGTACGTCTGTCGTACGGATGTCGTACGGACGTGGAACACGAGACGGGAGCGACGATGAGTGACACCGGGGACACCGGCCGGCGGGAGGGTGGCCGCGACGGGATCCGCGGCGCCGCACTGGGCAGGGCGCCCGTGCCCCTGTCCGTGCTGGACCTCGTCACCGTGGGCGCGGGCAGCACGGCCCACGCGGCCCTGCGCACCAGCGTGGAGATCGCCCGGCTGGCCGAATCCCGCGGGTACCACCGCCACTGGGTCGCCGAGCACCACTCCATGCCGGGCGTCGCCAGCTCCTCACCGGCCGTGATCCTCGCCCACCTGGCCGCGCACACCTCCCGCATCCGGCTCGGTTCGGGCGGCGTCATGCTGCCCAACCACGCCCCGCTCGCCGTCGCCGAGCAGTTCGGCACCCTGGAGGCGCTCGCCCCCGGGCGGATCGACCTCGGACTCGGCCGTGCCCCCGGCACCGATCCGCGGACCGCGGCCGCGCTGCGCGGGGCCGGGCGCCTGGACGAAGCCGCCGACGAGTTCCCCCGCAGCCTCTCCGAGCTCATCCGCTTCCTCGACGACGACTTCCCCGACGGCCACCCGTACGCCCGCGTGCACGCCGTGCCGGGGCCGGTCCAGGGGCCCGCCGGGCGGCCGCCGATCTGGCTGCTCGGCTCCTCCGGCTTCAGCGCCCGCCTCGCGGGCGGGCTCGGCCTGCCCTTCGCCTACGCCCACCACTTCTCCGCGGCGGGCACGCTGCCCGCCCTCGACCTGTACCGGCAGAGCTTCCGGCCCTCGGCCGTGCTCGACGCCCCGTACGCCGTCATCGGGGTCGCCGCGCTCGCCGCCGACACGGCGGCCGAGGCCCGCGCCGAGGTCCTCACCGGGGCGCTGTCGATGCTGCGGCTGCGCAGCGGGCGGCCCGGACTGATTCCGACGCCCGACGAGGCGGCCGCGTACCCGTACTCCCCGCTGGAGCGGGAGTTCATCGAGGGGCGGCTCGTGGACATCGTCCACGGCACGCCGGACGAGGTCCGCGACGGACTCGACGACCTGGCCAAGCGGACCGGCGCCGACGAGCTGATGCTGACCGCCAACGCCCACGGCGGAGAAGCCCGGTTGCGCTCGTACGAGCTCATCGCAGATGCGTACGGCCTGCCGGTGGAGGCGCCCGTGGCGGGCTGACCGTACACAAACGGAGTTTGGCTGGTTTGTTGCCGAAACCTTGCCGGGACATGGCTCAAGGCAGCCTTAAACCGCTCGTCACCCTAGGTGGCGAGCGGTTTCTGATGTGCGCTCAGCTCTCTGACTAGGGGATTTGCGCTGGGAGTGGTCTAGTCCTTGTTTGGTCCAAACCATTGACTCGGGCCTCCGGTGATCGCTATCAATCTCCCACCTGAACTTCTTGCTCTTCCCTCCCACCCCCCGGAGGCAGTTCATGCACATCCGTAAACCCCTCATCGCCGCCGCCGCCACGGCGGCGCTCGCCGCCGGAGCGCTGGCGTCCTTCGCGGGGCTCAGCACCGCCCAGGCGGCCGGCGCGACTCCCGCCGCCGCCGCGGCCGCGGCCGGCGGCGTCCGCATCGCCTACTACGACCAGTGGAGCGTGTACGGGAGCGCCTTCTATCCCAAGCACCTCGACACCCGCGGCATAGCGGGCAAGCTGGACGTCATCAATTACTCGTTCGGCAACATCCACCCCACCAACCTCACCTGCTTCGAGGCGAACAAGGCGGCGGGTGACGACAACAACCCCAACGCCGGTGACGGTGCGGGCGACTCGTACGCCGACTACCAGAAGTCCTTCAGCGCGGCCGACAGCGTCAGCGGCGTCGCCGACAAGTGGGACCAGCCGATCGTGGGCGTCTTCAACCAGTTCAAGCAGCTGAAGGCCAAGTACCCCCACCTGAAGATCAACATCTCGCTCGGCGGCTGGACGTACTCGAAGTACTTCAGCGACGCGGCGAAGACCGACGCCTCCCGCAAGAAGCTCGTGTCCTCCTGCATCGACCAGTACATCAAGGGCAACCTGCCGGTCGAGGGCGGCTACGGCGGCGTCGGCGCGGCGGCCGGGATCTTCGACGGCATCGACATCGACTGGGAGTACCCGGGCTCGTCGGGCGGCCACCTCGGCAACCACTACGCCCCCGAGGACAAGCAGAACTTCACGCTCCTGCTCAAGGAGTTCCGCCAGCAGCTCGACGCCCACGGCGCGGCCAACGGCGGCAAGAAGTACCTGCTGACCTCCGCCCTCCCGGCCGGCCAGGACAAGATCAAGTACATCGAGACGGACAAGATCGGCGCGTACCTCGACTACGCGAACATCATGACGTACGACATGCACGGCGCGTGGGACAGCGACGGGCCGACGTACCACCAGTCCCCGCTGTACTCCCCGGCCGGTGACCCGACCGACCCGATCGCCCCGGGCACGCAGAAGTACAGCATCGACAACGCCATCGACTCCTGGGTCGACGGAAACCCGGCCTACGGCATCACCGGCGGCTTCCCCGCCAACAAGCTGACCCTGGGCTACGAGTTCTACTACCGCGGCTGGAAGGGCGTCCCGGCAGGGGCGAACAACGGCCTCGCCCAGTCCGCGACCGGCGCCTCCGGTGCCCGGCCCACCAGCCAGCAGGCCGGCATCGCGAACTACAAGGAGCTCGGCGGCATCGTCGACAACCCGGCGAGCACCTTCTGGGACGACCAGGCCAAGGCTTCGTACTTCTACAAGGACGGCGAGTTCTTCACCGGCCTGAACCAGAAGTCCATCCAGGCCCGGGTCGACTACGGCAAGCAGCGCGGCCTGGCCGGCGCGATGATGTACTCGCTGCTCGGCCTGGACAACAACACCACGCTGCTGAACCAGATCTCGGACGCCCTCGGCGGAACCACGGTGCCGCCGACCACCCCGCCGACGACGCCTCCGACCACGCCGCCCACGACGCCCCCGACCACGCCGCCGACGACCCCGCCGACCACCGGCTGCGGTTCCGTCCCGGCCTACGTCGCGGGAACCGTCTACAACGGCGGTACCGAGGTCGCCCACAACGGCCGCAAGTACAAGGCCCAGTGGTGGACCCAGAACGAGGTGCCCGGCACCACCGGTGAATGGGGAGTCTGGAAGGACCTCGGCGCCTGCTGATCCCCCCACCCCGCGCCGAGCGACACTCCGCCCCGCACCCTGTTTCCCGGGTGCGGGGCGGAGGTGTGTCACGTGGCTGCCGGATTCCGGACACCGCTGCGTGCCGGTCTCGCTACGCTCGGCCACGGCTGCATCCGGCCCGTCCTCATGGGGGTGACCGTCCCGTGGTCAACATCCGCGACCTCGACCCCAGCGCCTCGCCGCTGGACTACCACGGCTTCGAACTGCGCAGGCTGAGGGAGGACGCGAAGCTGAAACAGGGGCAGCTCGGCGAGATCATCTACCGCACGGGCTCCCTGATCGGCCAGATCGAGACGGCCCGCAAGGTCCCCACCCGGGACTTCTCGCAGCGGCTGGACGCGGCCCTGGGCGCGGACGGCCACTTCTCCCGCCTGGTGGGCCTGGTGCTGCGCAGCCAGCTGCCGACGTGGTTCCAGGCGTACGCGCAGATGGAGGCCGAGGCGGCGTTCATCTCCACGTTCCAGGCGCAGCTGGTCTACGGGCTGCTCCAGACGAAGGCTTACCCCCTTCTCGGCCGGCCGCGCAGCCCTGACGGGTCGCCGTGCGGGACTCCAAGCGGCCCGGCGGGCCCGCCTTCACCGTGGCGCCGGAGGCGTTCGGGGCGTTCGTCCGGAGCCTCTGACCGTACGCCCGGCCCGGCGCGGCCGGACCCCGCCCCGTGACCCTCAGAGCTGGGGGTGCGGGGCGGGCCCGTCGGCGGCCGGGGTCGCGAAGGCGGGGGCGCCCTCGGTGGCGGCCTGGCGGCCGATCATGCGGGCGATGACGTCCGGGGGCACGGCCCGCGAGTACAGCCATCCCTGACCCGTGTCGCAGCCCACGCCGCGCAGCCGGGCCGCCTGCCCGGCGGTCTCGACGCACTCCGCCGTCACCGTCAGGCCCAGCCGGTGCGCGAGCTGGACCAGCGCCTCGACGATGGTCTCGTCGGCGGGATTGGGGTGCGCGCCGTCGTCGTAGCGGAAGCCGCGGACGAAGGAGCCGTCCAGCTTCAGGACCGAGACCGGCAGCCGGCTGAGGTAGGCCAGGTTCGAGTAGCCGGTGCCGAAGTCGTCGATGGCGATCCGCACGCCCATGTCGCTCAGCGCCTGCAGGGCCTGGAGCGGGCGGCCCGCGGAGCCCATCACCGCCGACTCGGTCAGCTCCAGCTGGAGCAGCTGCGGGGCGAGCCCCGTCTCGGCGAGGATCTCCGCGACGTCGCCCACCAGGTCGGAATCCCACACCTGGCGCACCGCGACGTTGACCGACACGAAGACCGGCGCGTCACTGGGCTGGTCGAGCTGCCAGCGCCGGGCCTGGCGGCAGGCGGTGCGCAGCACCCACCGCCCCAACTGGACGATGGAGCCGTCCTCTTCGGCGATGCCGATGAACCGGTTCGGCGTCAGGGTGCCGAACTGCGGGTGCTTCCAGCGCACCAGCGCCTCCACCCCGCGCACCGCGCCGCTCGCCAGGTCCACCAGCGGCTGGTACTCCAGCGTGAATTCGTCTCGCTCCACGGCCGGCCGGAGTGTCGAGGACAGGGCCTGGCGGGTCATGCGGTGCGCGTTGCGCTCCGGGTCGAAGAGGGTCCAGCGGGCCTTGCCGTCCGCCTTCGCCCAGTACAGGGTCGTGTCGGCGGCCTGCATCAGCCCGGTCGCCGAGGTCCCGGCGGCCGCCCGCTCCACCACGCCGATCGACGCCGAGACCGACAGCCGCTGCCCGGCCAGGTCGAACGGCTCCTGCACCGCCGCCAGCACGCTCCGCGCCAGGTCCGCGAGCTGCTCGGTGCCCGTGGAGTCCTCGACCAGCAGGGCGAACTCGTCGCCGCCGAGCCGTGCCACCAGGTGGCCGCCCGTGCGCCCGTACCCGGTCCGGTCGGCGCACTGGGTCAGCCGGGCCGCGACGGCGGCGAGCAGCCGGTCGCCGACCCGGTGGCCGAGGGTGTCGTTGACCGCCTTGAACCCGTCGAGGTCCAGGTAGCAGAGCCCGATCCGGCCGGTACCGCCGCCGCGCTCGTACGAGGAGACCTCCAGGGCGGCCGAGAGCCGCTCGAAGAACAGCGCCCGGTTGGGAAGCCGGGTGACCGGGTCGTGCATCTGGAGGTGCCGCAGCCGGGCCTGGAGGTCGCGCCGGTCGCTGATGTCGGCTACGGACAGCAGGACGTCCCCGGTCCCCGGCACGGGCCCGAGCGTCACCTCGGTCCACAGCGAGTGCCCGTCGGGGTGCTTGAGCCGGCGCGTGCAGCGCAGCCGGGCCTGCCGGCCGCGCAGGACCTCCTGGTACGCCGCCCAGGTCCGGGCCTCGGCGGCCAGGTCCACCAGGTCGGCGGCGCACTGGTGGGTGAGGGCGTGCGGCTCGGTGCCCAGCAGTCCGGCGAGGGCCTGGTTCGCGGTGACGACGAAGCCGTCGCGGTCCACGACGGCCATGGCGAGGTGGGCCGCGTTGAAGGCGGCCCGGTAGTCGCGCAGCTCGGACCGTGCGCGGGACGACGGATCCGTGGCGGCCGGGGTGGCCGTCGCCGACTGGGCCGCCGGTACGACGGGGTGACGCTCCGTGATGGCCGATCGGAGGCTGTCGGCCGCCGAACCGGTTCCCTCTGAGGTTCCGCTCACCGTTGGCTCCCGCAGTGCTCGTGAGTGTCCGTGCAGGAAAGTGTGCCGATCATAGAGGCTGACGGGAGGGGCTATCCAGCGGCATCGCCGTGCGGAGCAGGGCAGTTCACTGTGGTGACGAACCGTCGGCCAAAGGTCGCGTGATCGTTTCTGCGCGGCTCTGAGCATGCGGAGACCCCTGCTGATCTCGCGTGATCGCTCGTGACGTTCTGTAGGTGGATCCGTGAAGCCCGAGGGTCACCGGGTTGCCGTATCACTCACTCGTGTGGGGCAGCGGAACAGGGCATTAGTAAGACAATCGCCTCAAGGTGGACGAGATGGGACCAATCCACCACCGGAGGTCGATGTGCAGCGACAGCAGACACCCGGGGGAGTGGACCGCTCCCGCGTCCGAAGTACCGGGGCCGTGCTCACCTCCCTCACGGCGCTCGCCGCCATGTCGCTCGTCGCGGGTCCCGCCGTCGCCGAACCCGGGGCCGGCCCCTGTGCGCTGACCCGTACGGCGGCGCACCACTCCCTCGGCCTGGACAGCTGGAACGGCGCCTACCCCCGGCCCGAGCGCACCCTCGACGCGGTCATGGTCTTCCTCTCCTTCCCCGACCACCGGCCCGCCGTCACCACCGACGAGATCACCGGCGACTACTTCCCCGAGACGAGCGAGTTCTTCGAGCGCGCCTCGTACGGCCGCTTCCGCCTCGTCCCGCACCCGCAGCGGCAATGGGCGCAGATGCCCCGGCCGTCGACGGCGTACGGCATACAGCGCGACTGGGCCCCCGAGGACCGGGCGGCCTACCTCCGTGACGCGGTCGCGACCGCCGACGCACGCGTGGACTTCTCGCGGTACGACGTCGTGTACTTCGTCGCCGACCCGGACGCGCCCGGGGTGGACTCCGACGCCACGAAGGTCGTCAACTTCGACCGCCCGATCCGCGCGGACGGCACCGACCTGCGCCGGATCGTCACCGTCTTCGAACGGCACCCGCCGGACCGCAACGTGCTCGCCCACGAGACCGGCCACGTCTTCGACCTCCCCGACCTCTACCACCGGCCGACGGACGGCAAGGGGGACTGGGACACGTACGTCGGGGACTGGGACGTCATGGGCAGCCAGTTCGGGATGGCCCCCGACCTCTTCGCCTGGCACAAGTGGAAGCTGGGCTGGCTGGAGTCCTCCCAGGTGGACTGCGTGCAGTCCGGCTCCTCGATGCACACCCTCCAGCCGCTGGCCCAGACCCCGCCGACGGGCGGCACGGGCGGCACCCGGCTCGCCGTGATCCGCACGGGTCCCGGCAGCGCCATCGCCGTGGAGGCGCGCGGCTCCGCGGGCAACGACGGGGAGACCTGTACGGAAGGGGTCCTCGTCTACCGGGTGCGCAACGAGGCGGCGTCCGGCGGCGGCCCGATCGAGGTGCTCGACGGGCACCCGCGGACGGAGGCGTGCTGGGACCGCTCGGTGTACCCGCCGCTCGCGGACGCGCCGCTGGAGGTGGGGGAGACGTACACCGTGCCGGGGGAGCGGATCACGATCGAGGTGGCGGACCGGACCCAGTCGGGCGCCTACACGGTGAAGATCACGACCTGAGCGGCCGGCGCACCCGGGCCGGTGCACCCGGGGCCCGCGTACCGCAGCCCGCGTACCGGAATCCCCTGCGCCGGGACACGAAGAAGGCCCCCACTCGCGTGGGGGCCTTCTTCCGTCTGTGCGCCGCCAGGGACTCGAACCCCGGACCCGCTGATTAAGAGTCAGCTGCTCTAACCAACTGAGCTAGCGGCGCGTGCTGACATCGCAGACATTAGCATCCTGATCCGCGGAAGGAAAAATCGATATCCCCAGGTCGGTGCCGGGCCCCCCGGCGCGAGCGGCGCGGACGAAGGCCCACAGCAGCGCCTCGGGGCCCGGCAGCCACGGCGACCGGGTTCCGGGGGCCACGAGCCACCGGGAGGGCCCGCTCACGGCGGCCAGCGGCGGCACGGTGACCGCGTCGCCGCGGCCGTGGCACAGGGGGGCCGGGGCCGTACGGGAGCCGCCCCACTCCTCCCACGCCAGCAGGGCGGGCAGCCGGTGGGCGGTGCCGGGGGCGGCGAAGAGCAGCAGGCGGCCGCGGTGCACGGCGACCGGCCCGCACCCGGGGCCCTCGGCCCAGAGCAGGTCCAGCACGCGGCGGCCGAGGACGACGGGGACGTTGACGACGTCGAAGGCGGTCCCGCAGGGGAGCACGGCCGTCGCGCCGGGCCGCGCCTGCCACAGCGCGAGGGTGGTTCGCGGGGAGGCGGACGCGGAGGCGAGCCAGGCGGCGCCCTGCGGGGTGACGTGGGTGGCGGGCACGGCGGTGCGTGCGCCGAGGGCGGAGCTGCCGGGGGCCGTCGTCAGGGTCGTCATGGACCCAGGTCTACCGGCCGTAGCGGCCCGGTTCCCCGGAGTTACCGGAAACGGGGACAGGGCGGGCCGCACTGGGGTATGTTGCGCCCCGCATATGCCAGAGGCCCGCGCGCAGCGCGCTCGTGCCGCGCGGCGCCGCAGCCGCGGAGCCCGGCCCCCGGAGTCGGCGGTGAGGGCCCCGGGACGGAGCCCTTGCCGGGCGGTGCGGGCGGTGCGGTGCGCTGCGTGCGGTGCGGACCGGCCGGACCGGCCGGACCGTGCGGTCAGGGGCCCTCGGGGCCGGCGTCGCGCTGGAGGGTCTCGCCGAACTCGATCATCTTGCGGGCGTAGTCCTCGGTCCAGTCCGCCTGCTCGGCGATCGCCGCGGGCGACAGCCGGTCGAACCGCCGCGGGTCCGCCAGCTGCGCCGCCGCGACGGCCTGGAACTCCACCGCCCGCTCCTGCGCCGCCCGGAAGGCCAGTGTCAGTTCCGTCGCGCGGACCAGGAGCTCGCACGGGTCGTCGATCGACTCCAGATCGAAGAAGTGCTCCGGGTCCGTGGCGGCGTCCGAGGGCTCGAAGAGCAGCGGCGCGGGCCGCAGCCTCCGCTCGGTCCGCTCGGGCTCTGCCATGCGTGTCCTCCAGCTGCTGCGCGTACGAAATGCTTCCGGGCCACCGTCCATTGTCCAACGCCGCGCAAGAGTGCACCGCTGCGGACGGGGGGCGCTGGGAACGCCCGTACGACCACTGGGGCGCACGGGGAAGCCGACCGCTCCCGTGGCGCACGGGTCGAGCGGATGAGCGGCCGACACCCCCACCGGCGCCGTGATCCCGGGCTCCCCGCAGGCTCCGGGCACCGCTGACCGGCCGTCAGCCACAGCGCCCCCGGCCGGCGCCCCGGCGCCACCCGTCCGGAGCGCTACGGCCGCCAGGACACCCGGTGTTCGGCGAGGTGCGCCAGGACTGACTGGTTGTCTTCCCAGTACTCGGAAAACAGGATCACCATGTAGGGTCGCTGGGTGTAGAAGGGGTCTACACAGGGGGTAACGAAGTGTCGTACAGGCCGTCACCGGGGACTCGTGTCCTGAAGATGCGACGCATCAGCCGGGACTCTGAGGACAGTTCTGCTCTGGCGCGTCAGGCTGACGCCCTGGACGGCGCAGCCGCGGAGGGCCGGTTCGATGTGGTGGGGAACATAGAGGACTCGTTCGTCTCGGGTGCGGTCCACCTCGAGGAGCGGCCTGGCCTTGGCAGGTGGATGCGCGAGCCGCTCTGGTACGAGTGGGACGCGATCATGGTCACCTCCCTGGACCGCATCACTCGGAACCAGACGCACTGGGAGATGTTCGCCGACAAGTGCTACCGGGACGGCAAGGACGTCATCTGCCTTGATGACCCGGCCTTGGATATCACTCCCGGCAATGGCCGGATGATCGCTTACATCAAGGCGACACAAGCGCAGGAGTACCGGGAAGCCATCGTGCAGAAACGTCGGAGCCAGACTCAGTACTACCGCGATGAGAGCCTTTGGGGCGGCGGGACTTGGCCCTTCGGCTATCGGCCGGTCCTCACGGAGTATCAGGGCCGGCAGCGCTACAAGCTGCTCATCGACCGCGTGACGGGCCCCCTGATCCGTGAGGCGTACGAGCGAATCGCGGAGCAGGGGTGGTCCATGAGTCGTCTCTGTCAGGACTGGAACGAGCGCGGCGTCCTCACGTCGCAGGACTACCAGCGGAGCGCCAACGCAGACGAGAAGAAGCCAGGAGTCGCGACGGCCGTCAAGGGAACCAAGTGGACCACGTCCACCTTGGGGAAGATGCTGAAGAAGCCGATCCTCAAGGGGATCGTCATGCACAAAGGTGAGCCGCTTCTTCGTGACGGAGTTCCTGTTCGGTGGGCTGATCCCCTCCTCGGCGATGGGGAGTTCGACAAGTTGCAGGCGGCGGTAACGGCGCTAGGTCGGCATCGTGCCGGAATCAAGTCAAATTCATCTCCCATGACGGGCCTACTCTACTGTCCGTGCGGCAGGAAGATGTACGAGAACAGCTCGATCGGGAAATTGAACACGGGAGAGATCCGGCACCACAAGTACTTCCGCTGCTCTTCCTGGTCCAACGGCAAGGCGTGTGATTTCTCCGTCTCCTGGTCTCAGGATCAGGTGTACGCAACTGCGGAGCATGCATTCCTCGTCAAGCTAGGTGGCGAAGAAATCACCGAGCGCCAGTACGTTCCGGGCAGGGACAACAGGAAGCAAATCAAGGAGCTCGAGCGCGCCATCGACAATCTGTCGCAATCAATCGCCTTGGCCGCCTCGCCTGTGGTGGTTGCCTCTCTGACCGGCACCATGGAGCGGCATGCGGCCAACCTTGAGGAGCTGATGGCTGAACCTTTCGTACCCGGTCGGTGGGAGGTCACTGGCACCGGCCAGACCTACGCCGAGAAGTGGTCTGCAATGACAGGATGGAAGGAACGGGGGACCTTCCTTCGGCAGGCTGGCTTTCGGCTCTTCATCTGGGGCCGCCCCGGGGCGAAGGGGCGAGGAATGGCCATCTATGTCATCTCTCCAAATGATGTCGCTGAGAGAGTGGGTGATGTTTTGGCTGGATCTGTTGAGCCGAGCGACGAAGAATCGTGGAACCTTGAAGCGTTGAACATTTTCAAGGAGGTCCTGGAGGTAGAGATTGACCAGTTGAGGTCTGTGCCTCTCAAGTGAGACCGTGGCCCCCTGTTCACTTCCTCGCTTCCGTACCCACCTGGAGATGCACCAGGGCCTGATGCCGGCCCGCTCCGGTGACCGAGCAGGTGGAGCAGCGCATGCGCGGGCTGCCTTGTCTGCGCTGCCACTCGAGAAGCACTCTCTGACGCTGCGGATGCTCACGGACGACGTGACCGGGCCCTGAGGGCAGAGCTTCCTACGGCCGCCACGAGACGCGGTGGTTGGACCAGAAGTCCCACGTGGTCATCATCGCCTCCCAGCCGTCCGGGAACTTCACCGTCACCCCGAGCTGTACCGGCTCCGTCGAGGGGTGGTCGTCCAGCAGGTCCGCTATGCCCGCCCGCGCCACCACGACGCACGCGTGCCGGTGCCGGGAGGCCAGCACGCACAGCCGGCCCGTCTCCAGGTGGAACGCCGTCGCGTCCGGGCGTCCCGACAGGGGGTGGAGGACCACCGTGAGGTCGTACTCGCGGCCCTGGAGCCGGTTCGCCGTGTCCACGGTGACGCCCGTGACCCCGAGCCCGGCCAGGGCCGAGCGGACCGCCGCCGCCTGGTCGCGGTGCGCCGTGCCCACCGCGATGCGGTCGGCGGTGAGCGGGGCCGGGCGCCGCGCGTGCTCGTCCGTGGTCACCGCCCCCCGGTCCAGGGCGCGCCGGACCACCGCGGCCACCGCCCGCACCGCCTCCGGGTCGGTGCGCGGGGTGTGCCGGGCCGGGAGCTCCAGCAGGCCCCAGCCCGACTCGGCCGCCTCGTCCAGCACCCGGTCCGGGCCCGAGCCGTCCGAGGCGACCCCGTAGGAGAGCCGCCGCTCGCCCGGCCCCGTACCGCTGCGGAACTGCGTGTACGGGTAGAACGCGCGGGAGACCAGCGGCGCGGCCGTCGCCGGGAGCCGCCAGGACACGGGGAGCCGGTGCTGCGGGAGCTGCGGATTGTGGGCCAGCAGCGTGGAGACCGCCGAGGCGGAGGGGTCGTAGGACAGGCCCGCCCACTGCTCGGCGCCGACCACGCTGAACGGGTCCAGCTGCCCCGGGTCGCCCACGAACAGGGCCCGCTCGAACAGCCCGGCCACGGCCAGCAGCGCGTCGGAGCGCATCTGGTACGCCTCGTCGACGATCGCGTGCTCCCAGGGCTCGGCGTCCTTGACGTAGGCCCACTTCGCCGCCGTGGAGATGGTCACCGGCAGCTCGGCCAGGTCCCCCGGCTTCGCGGAGAGCGTGACCGAGGGCAGTTCGCGCAGCGCCGGGTCGTACGCGTCGCCGTCGCTGCTGTGCAGCCGGCCGACCTTGAGCCCCGGGTCCTTCTCGGCGAGCCGCAGCACCAGGTCGTCGACCTGCGCGTTCGTCTGCGCCACCACCATCAGCCGGCGCCCGGCCGCGGCCAGCTCCCGCGCCGCCCGCACCACGAGCGTGGACTTGCCGGCGCCGGGCGGGGAATCCACGACGACGCCCCGCTCGGTCCCGTGCAGGGTGTCGTGCAGGATCGCGGCGGTCGCCCGCGCGGCCGCCGCACCCGGGTCGAAAGCGGTCACAGGAGGTCCTCGTCGGTCACGGCGTCGGGCGCGGGGGCGGTCGGGGAGGTCAGGTGCCCGGGCGGGCCGCCGTGGGTCCACGGGGTCCGCTCCGGGTCCGGGAGCTTGGGGCCGCCGCGGGCGTCGTGCTCGAACAGCGTCCAGCACACCCGGTCGCCCTTCTCCGGCACCGAACCCGGCTCCGGGTCCCGGCCGCGGCCCATCTTGTCCAGCAGCCGCAGCACGAGCCGCCCGTCCTCGTCGAACCGGACGAAGCGCGCGGACTGCGGGCGGCCGTCCAGCGAGCGGAACACCTTCGTCCCGCCGTCCTCGGCGAGCTGCGGCCGGTCCTCCGTGGCCACCGTCACCAGCGGGCGCGGACTCGGCCGTTTCGCCTCCGTCCACTCCATCACCACCTCGGTGACCTCGCCGGCGAACGCCTCGCCCGCGAGCCGCCGGCCCGCCATCACCAGCGGGTCGTCCAGCGCCTCCTGGGCGTCGAGCCGCACCTGCTCGGTCTCCCGGGTGGCCAGCTTCTGCGCCGCCGTCACCGCGTCGTCGCGGCGCGGCTGCGGGGGCTCGCCCGCCCGTACGCGGTCCCGGTGGCCGGTGTACGACCAGCGGTCGCGGGTCCAGCGCTCCTCGGCCCGCTCACCGGCCGGCAGTTCGCGCAGCAGCTCCAGGGAGCGCCACACCGCGTCCCAGGCGGGCCGCATCTGCGCCTCCACCAGCGCCCGTACGTGCTCTTCGGCGCGGGCGAGCGCCGGCCCGTCCGGGGGCCGCGCCGTGCGCGCCGCGTCGTAGCGGGCCATCGCCGGGGCCAGCACCCGGTTGTCGAACGCCGGGTCGGTGGCCGGGCCCGCGGGCGGGACCAGCAGCTGGCCGTCCCCGTCGCGGCCGAGCTCCGCCCGCAGCGCCGCCTGCGCGCCGGACGCGCCCCCCGGGGGCGCTATCCAGGCGAGCAGCGCGCCCAGGTGCTGGTCCTCCAGGTTGCTCTGGCCGCTCGCCCAGTGCCGGGACAGCAGGTCCGTCGCCGAGAGCAGCAGCGAGGAGCCGGGCACCCGTGAGCGCTCGCCGAAGTGCGTGAACCAGCGGCCCAGCAGCGGCACCCGCGCGGGCGCCGGGTAGGGGTTCTCCGGGTCCTCCTCGGCCGTCCGCCGGAATCGCATCGAGCGGCCCAGCAGCCGTACGTACTCCAGGCCCGCCCGGCTCGGCACGATCAGCTGCGGGGCGTCCCGGCACAGCTCGGCCTCGACCTTGCTCTTGCGGCCCGTCTCCGGGTCGGTCTCGCTCCGCTCCACGTACTCGACGTCGTCCGCGTACCCGTCCACGTACGGCAGGACCACGTCCGCGAGGTCGGCCAGGAAGGCCCAGCGCAGGTCGCGGTCGCGCGGCTGCGGTACGACCAGCAGCGTCGGCTCCGCCGGGTCGGTGCCCACCAGCGCGCCCAGCGGGGCCCCGGCCTCACCGGCCGTCGTCAGCGGTACGAGGACCAGCGGGCGCCCGGCCAGGTGGCGGTGCCGTACGGTCGCGAGCGGCTGGGCCCGGCCCGCGCGGACGGCCTGCAGCCGGGCGAGGGTGTTCAGCAGGCTCATCCGGTGCTCTCCAGCGCCTCGGCGCGCAGCCGGGCCGCGCGGTGCAGCGCGGTCGCGGCGGGATCGTCGGGGCAGCCGCGGCCGACGGACGCCGCGAGGGCCTCCTCGACGGTGGTCAGCGCGCCCAGCTCGCCCCGTACGGAGCGGCCCAGCGCGGTCAGCTCGTCGGCGCCGCGGGCCTTCTCCCGGCAGTGGAAGGCCAGCTCGCAGGCGGCCAGGCACTCGGGGGCGTACGAGGCGTCCACCGCGGCCACGGCCTCGGCCAGCTCCTCGGCGGTCCGCGCCGGGTCGAAGGTGAGTCCCTCGGGCAGCGCCCCGGCCAGTTCCTCGACGCGCGTCAGCCGCGCCAGCTGGCGCCGGGTCACGGCCCGCTCGCGGCGGACGTCGACGGGAGCCGCGGCGGGCAGGTTGGAGAAGTCCTTGGGGCAGACCAGCAGCACGGTGTGGCCGGCCTCGGCGCCCGGCAGCTTCTCGGCGGTCTTCTCCAGGGCCAGGACGTACACGGCGGACTGGCGGGCCGCGGCGCCGACCTTCGCGGCGTCGGCGGCGCCGTCGATCATCGGGAACGACTTGATCTCCACGACGGTCCAGCGGCCGTCGGGGTGCACCACGACGGCGTCCGGCTCCAGATAGGCGGGGGTGCCCGCCACCTCCAGGGCGAGCATCGGGTGGTCGAGCAGCGTCCAGGCCGCCGCGGCGGTGGCCTCGCGCAGGGCCAGCGCGGTGCGGGCGGCGCGGCCCTCGGGCCCGGCGGCGGTGAGGTCGGGGACGCGGGCGTGCGGCCCGGGCGGCT